>JALOKS010000185.1 GCA_025456385.1 Thermoanaerobaculales bacterium
AGGGGACCCTCGCCGTCTCCGACCTCGGCATGGTGGCCACCGGCTCGCCGGAGGCGACCCGCGCCGGCGTCGAGATCCTGGAGCGCGGCGGCAACGCGATCGACGCGGCGGTGGCGGCCGCGCTCGCCCTGGGCGTGGCCGATGCCGACGCATCGGGGTTGGGCGGTGCCACCCTCGCGCTCGTCCACCTCGCGGACGGGCCGACGATCGCGGTCGACGGCAGCTCGCGGACGCCGAGCTTCCTCGATCTCGAGAAGCTCAAGGAGATGAAGGAGGCCGGCCGCAACTACGGCTACGAGACCGTCGCCGTGCCGGCAACCCTCGCCGCGCTCGAGCACCTGCGCGCCCGCTACGGCACGATGAGCTTCGCCGTGCTCGCGGCGCCCGCGATCGAGATCGCCGAGCAGGGCTACGCCCTGAGCGAGATCCAGATCGCCTGGACCGAGGTCTACCTCGACAACATCCTCGCCGCCTCGACCTACATGCCTTTCCTCGCGATGGAGGACGGGCGCAGCATCGGCCGGCCCGGCGACCGACAGTGCCAGCCGGAGCTCGCGGCCACGCTCCGCCGCCTCGCCCGGGACGGCGTGGCCTCGTTCTACCGCGGCGCGATCGCGGATCAGATCGAGGCCGACGTCGCGGCCAACGGCGGCTACCTGCGCAAGTCGGACCTGGCGATGTACCGGGTGCGGGAGCTCGCCCCCGTGCGCGGGTCCTACCGCGGCCGCGAGGTGCTCAGCTTCCCCCCGCCCGGCGGGGGCGCGAAGCTGATCTCCATGCTGCGGGTCCTCGAGGGGTTCCCGAGCGCCTTCCTCGCCGCCGACACCACCGAGCGTCACCACGCATTTATCGAGGCGGCGCGCATCGCGCACTTCGACGGCGACCGCGGCGGCGGCGGCGGACTGCCGGGAGCGCTCGCCGGCGGACCTTCCGGGGGACCAGAGCCCGGGGGGACGAAGGCCCCAACGATCACCGCCGGCCGGACGATCCCCAGGGCGGAGCTCGCTCCGGCGCTGCCCGAGCACTGCGTGCAGTCCGGTGAGAGCACGACCCAGGTGTCGGTGATCGATCGCGAGGGCAACGTGGTCTCCCTGACGCAGACCCTCGGCCGTTCCTTCGGCGCCAAGGTCGCGACTCCGGGCCTCGGTTTCGCCTACAACAGCTTCCTCGAGAGCTTCCACGTCACCGACCCGAGCTGCCCCGGGTTCATCGCCCCCCGCATGCCCTGTCCGAGCGACATGGCCCCGACCATCGTCTTCGAGGGCGGCGGCCCCTGGGTCGCGCTCGGCACTCCCGGCAGCAGCCGCATCCCATCGATCCTCGCGACCGTCATCAGCAACCTCGTCGACCGCGATCTCGACCTGTGCGAGGCGACGGCCGCACCGCGCGCGCTGTGGGGCGGTATCCGGCGGCTGCGGGCCTTCGTCGAGGTGGCAGGGCCGGTCACCGCTGGCCAGGCGGCGGAGCTCGCTTCCTGGGGCCACGAGGAGCTCACCGTCGTGAGCTACCCGCCGGTGAAGCGCGCCGACATCGCCGAGATGGGAGGCGTCAACGCGGTCCTCTGGGACCACCGGACCGGCGCCTTCCTCGGCGTCGTCGACCCCCGCCGCGGCGGCCTCGCCGAAGGCCCGCAGGTGGTGGCCGCTCGTGACTGAGCGCGCACGGCGTTGCCCGGCGGCCGACGGACGCGTCCTCGGACCTCGCCTCGGAGGACTGCTCGCGGCCGCCCTGGCGGCCGCTGCGCCCGCCGCCGCGGCCGATCCCGCGGCCGGCACGGCCGCAGCCCTCGTCGGCAAGCCCCTCCCCGCGCCGGCCGTGAGCTCGATCGCGACCGCGGACTGCGGCATGGTCGCCTCCGGGTCGCCGGAGGCCACCGCGGCCGGCGTCCGCATCCTCGAGGCCGGCGGCAACGCGATTGACGCCGCGGTCGCCGCCGCCTTCACGCTCGGCGTCGCCGATCTCGACTCGTCGGGCCTCGGGGGCATGGCCTACATGGTCATCCGGCTCGCCGACGGCCGCAGCGCGGCGGTCGACGGCACCGCGCCCACCCCCGCCGGTGCCGACCCGGTGAGGCTGCGCGCGCTGCCGCGCGGTGACGACCTGGCCGGCCACGCCATGGCGGCGGTTCCGACCAGCCTGGCCGTTCTCGAGCTCGCGCGCGCCCGCTACGGAACCCGGCCCCTGGCCGAGCTGATCGAGCCCGCGATCGAGGTCGCCGAGCGAGGCTACCTCGTCAGCCCGGCTCAGATCGTGTGGGCCGGGTTCTACCTCGAACCGCTGCTGCGCTCCGGCTACCTGCGCCTGATCGCCTTCGACGACCGCCACCTGAGCGGCCGCCCGGTGGACGAGGACGCGGCGATCGGCCGCCCGGGCGACCGCCGCTGCCGTCCCGAGCTCGCCGCGACCCTGCGCCTGATCCAGCGGGACGGGCCTGCCGCCTTCTACCGCGGCGAGATCGCGGAGCGGATCGAGGCCGACATGATCGCGAACGGCGGCTTCGTGCGCAGGAGCGACCTCGCCGCGCTGCGAGTGCGGGAGGTCCAACCGCTGCACGCCACCTACCGCGGAGCCCAGGTCCTGGCCTTTCCGGCCCCAGGCGGCGGGCCGGTCGTCATCGGTGCCCTCCGCATCCTCGAGAGCTTTCCGGCCGCTGAGCTCGCGGAGGACTCGCCCTGGCGGGCGCAGCTGCTGCTCGAGGCGACCCGCATCGCCTACGCCGACCGGAACACCCTGGTCGCCGCGGCCTGGCCCGGAACCGGTGGGCTGCGCCCGCAGGAGCACGGCCGCGAACGCGCCCGCCTCATCACGCCGGGCTCGCCGCTCGCCGATGAGGCGCTCCGCGGGCCGCTGCCGCCAGAGTGCGCACCGACGGGCGACTCCACCACCCAGGTCTCGGTGGTCGACGCCTGGGGCAACGCGGTCTCGCTCACCCAGACCCTCGGGCGCTGCTTCGGCGCCAAGGTCGCCACCCCGGGCCTCGGATTTCCCTACAACAGCCTGCTCGAGGCCTTCAACATCGACCGCCCCCAGTGCCCGGGCTACCTGCAGCCCCGCCAACCCTGCCCGACCGACATGGCGCCGACCATCGTGGTCCGCGGCGATGGCACGCTGCTCGCTGCGCTCGGCGCGCCCGGCAGCGCCCGAATCCCGGCCATGGTGGTCGGCGTGATCAGCAATCTCGTGGACCGCGGGCAGGGCCTCGCCGCGGCGGTCGAGGCGCCACGCGTGCTCGCCAACGGCCTGGCCCGCGATGAGGCGATCGTCGAGATCACGAACGGGCGGGACGCGCGGATTGCCGACGCCCTCGAAGCGATGGGCTATGGTGCGCTCGAGCGGATCGTCCTGCCGCCTGATCGGAGGATCGTCCTCTCCGGCGGGCTCAACGCCGTCGGCTGGGATGCCGCGCACGGACAGTTCGTAGGCATCGGCGACGGGCGCCGCTGGGGCGCCGCTGGCGGGCCGGCCGCAGTCGCCGAGCTCGCGCCGGCGCCATGAGCTCCGGTCGCTTGTCCCGTCACGGGCTGCGGATCGCGGCCGCCGCCTGCGCTCTGGCCGCGCTCGCGGGCTGCACCGCCCGCGGCGGGAGGCCCGCCGCCCCCCTGTACGCGGTCGCGGCGCGCTCGGACCACGGCATGGTGGCGAGCGGTTCGGAGGAGGCGACCCGCGCCGGGGTGGCGGTGCTCGAGCAGGGCGGCAACGCGGTCGACGCGGCGGTGGCGGCCGCCTTCGCCCTCGGGGTCGCCGACCCCGGCGGCTCGGGCCTCGGGGGCCTCACGTACATGCTCATCGCGCCCGCGGACGGCATCCCGGTCGCGATCGACGGCTCGACGCCGGCGCCGCTCGCCGCCGACCCGGCGGCGCTGCGCGCCATCCGCGACTCCGGCGCGTACTACGGCCATGCGGCCGCATCGGTGCCGACGACACCGGCGACCCTGGCCCACGCGCTCGCCCGCTACGGGACGCTGCCGCTGTCCGCGGTGCTCGAGCCCGCGATCGAGATCGCCGAGCAGGGATACCGCCTCAGCAGCTCGAACATCGCCTGGACGACCTCCTACCTCGACGAGATCCGCGCCTCGCAGTCCCTGCGCTTCATCGTCCTCGCCGACGGCGCGAGCCCCGGCCGGCCGGGCGACCGGCTCTGCCGTCCCGAGCTCCGGCAGACCCTGCTGCGTCTGGCGCGCGAGGGCGTGGAGACCTTCTACGGGGGGTCCATGGCGGCCGAGATCGCCGCCGACATGGCGCGCAACGGCGGCTTCGTCCGTCAGGTGGACCTCGCGACCTACCGGCCCCGCGAGCTGCAGCCCCTGCGCTCGAGCTACCGCGGGGCGGAGGTCGTCACGTTTCCCTCGCCCGGCGGCGGCCCGGAGGTGGTCGCTGCGCTCAACATCCTGCAGACCTTCCCCACCACGGTCCTCGGCGAGCCCTCGCTGCAGCGGCTGCAGCTCCTGATCGAGTCCGCGCGCCTCGCGCACGCCGACCACGCGCGGCACATCCTGGGCTCCGGCGCCGCCGCCGGCTTCGGCGTCGATTACCTGAGCGAGCGCCACGCCCGCGAGCGCGCGGCGCTGATCACGCCCGGACGCGCCCTGCCCGAAAGCGAGGTCCAGGAGGCGGCCGGCACCTCGATGCTCGGCGAGCACACGACTCATCTCTCGGTGATCGACGCCGAGGGCACCGTCGTCTCGCTCACCCAGACTCTCTGTAATCAGTTCGGCGCCAAGGTCGTCACCCCGGGACTCGGCTTCCCCTACAACTGCTGCTTGGAGTTTCTCGATTTCGAGAACGCGGCGAGCCCCTTCCACCTGCGGCCGCGCGGGATCTACCCCACCGGCATGGCGCCGACGATCGTCCGCAGCGCTGACCGGGTGACGGTTCTCGGAGGGGCGGGCAGCGACCGCATCCCGCCGTCCCTGGTCGCGGTCATCAGCAACCTCATCGACCGCGGGATGGAGCTGCGCGAGGCCGTGGTCGAGCCGCGGGTGCTGTGGAACAGCGCCAGCAACCCGCCCCGGGTCTGCATCGAGATCGCGGAGCCGATCAGCCGCCGCGACGCCGACACCCTGCGGAGCTTCGGCTTCGAGCACCAGTTCCGGCTCGCCTACCCGCCGGAAGGGGACGCCAACATCGGCTTCTTCGGCGGCGTCAACGCGGTCGCCTACGACGGGCGGAGCGGCGTCTTCAGTGGGGTCGCCGACCCCCGCCGCGAAGGCTTCGCGCTCGGCCCGCGGGCGCTGGCCGAAGCCGCCGACGGGCCCTGAGCACCGGCGGCGGGCGCCCGCGCTACCATGGCTCCCATGAGCGACGCGACTCTCGACGACGGGCCGCGGCCGGCACTCCCCGCCTACCTCCGCGACAGCTATCTCCAGGCACTCGACACCGAGGTGCTGGCGGTCGGCGACGCGGAAGGGCGGCTGTGGGCCGAGCTCGCGGACACGGTCCTCTACCCCGAGGGTGGCGGCCAGCCCGCCGACCGCGGCCGCATCGGCACGACCGCGGTTGTCGACGTGCAGAAGGTCGGCGACCGGGCGCGCCACTTCGTGGCGGGTCCCGTGGCGCCGGGGCCGGCCCACCTCGAGCTCGACTGGCCGCGGCGCTGGGACCACATGCAGCAGCACACCGCCCAGCACCT
>JALOKS010000186.1 GCA_025456385.1 Thermoanaerobaculales bacterium
GCCGCCAGGACCGCGTCGGTGCACGGCGGCGTGCGGCCGTGGTGCGAGCAGGGCTCGAGCGTCACGTAGAGGGTGCCGCCCCGCGCCCGCTCGCCCGCCTCCGCGAGGGCGAAGACCTCGGCATGGGGCCCACCGCAGGCCGCGTGGTAGCCCTCGCCGGCGAGCTGACCCTGTGCGTCGAGGACGACCGCGCCGACCATCGGGTTCGGGGAGGCGCCGCAGCGCCCGCGCGCCGCGAGCTCAAGGGCGCGCGCCATCCAGCGTTGGTCGGGGTCGGGTGGGCCGCTCCCCGGCGGTGCCGGGTGGCCCGGACCGGCCGGCGCCGGTCCCGGCCGCGAGCGCTCGCGGTGCGGCGGCGCGCTCGGCAGCGGGCGTCTCACCCGAGGCCGCCTTTCGCGGGTGGCGGCGACGCCGCCCGATCCGCGGTGCCGCTGCCGGCCTCGACCTCGAGCAGGGAGTCGACGAACTCCTGCGCGTCGAAGGGCAGCAGGTCGTCCTCCCCCTCGCCGACACCCACCCACCGCACCGGCAGCTTGAGCCGATCGGCGATGGCGAGGATCACGCCGCCCTTCGCGGTGCCGTCGAGCTTGGTCAGCACGACGCCGGTGACCCCGGCGACGGCGCCGAAGCGCTGCGCCTGCTCGATGCCGTTCGCCCCGGTCGTGGCGTCGAGGACCAGCAGCACCTCGTGCGGCGCTCCCGCGACCTCGCGCGCCGCCACCTTGCGCACCTTCTCCAGCTCCTTCATCAGGTTCGAGCGCGTGTGGAGACGCCCGGCGGTGTCGACCAGCACCTCGTCGCGGCCCTGCGCCCGGGCCGAGGCGATGGCGTCGAAGACCACCGCGGCCGGGTCGGCGCCCTCCTGCTGATGGACGACCGGCGCGCCGACGCGCCGGGCCCAGACCTGGAGCTGCTCGACTGCGGCAGCGCGGAAGGTGTCGGCGGCCGCGAGAACCACCGAGCTCCCCTCCTCCTGGCGGCGTTTGGCGAGCTTGGCGGCGGTCGTGGTCTTGCCGGTGCCGTTGACGCCGACCAGGAGCGTCACCCGGGGCCGCTCCCCCCCGTGCTCGACGCGGTTCGCCGCGTCCGCCGCCTCGAGGAGGGCGAGCAGCCGCCGCCGGACGGCCGGGCGGAGCTGGTCGGCGGTCGTGATGTCCCGCCTGCGGACCTCTTCGCGCAGCTCGTCGACCAGGCGGAGCGAGAGCTCGACGCCGGCGTCCGACGCGATCAGGGCGGTCTCCAGGCGGTCGAGCGCGACCGCCTCGACCGGCCCGGAGCGGCGGAAGGCTTCGCCCGCCTTCTCCAGGAACTCGGTGTGGGTCATGAAGAGGCCGCGCTTGAGCTTGCCGAGAAAACTCCGAGACATCCATCCCCCGCGTCGCGCGGATCGCGGGACGGCCGCGCGGCGGGTTCAGGCGAGCTGCTCTGCGAAGGCTCTGGCGGAGCGGCGGAGGCAGTTCAGGGCCTGAGCTTGCGAGGCGTCGCGATCAACAACGAGCACCACATGGTAGCCGTCGGGGAGCGTCTGCGTCAACGTGACCAGGCGGGAGCCCGCGAGGACGACGCTCGCGATGCCTCCGCTGCCGGTGGCGGCGGCCACGGAGTGGAGCTGGCGCATGAAGATGCTGTGGTACGCGCCCTCGATCTTGAGCCCGAAGGGGTCGCCGGCGCGGGCCACCCAGTCGACGGCCTCGCCCTCCGGGTCGACGAAGATGGCGCCGAGCGCCTGCGGGACCTCCGCGAGCAGCGCGCCGAGCAGGGACTTGAATGCCATCAGGTTCCCGCAGCCGAAACGCTCGCCGGCCGTGCCGCCACGGCGCAGGGACCTCCTCCTCGGGCGAGACCCGGTGCGCCGGGGCGCATCAGCCCTTGCCGAGCAGCGACCGCGCCGTCGCGGCCTCGGCCGAGTCGGGTGCGCCGGCGATCACCCGCTCGAGGTAGGGCCTCGCGGCCGCCGTGTCGCCCATCAGCATGAAGAGCTTGCCGAGCTCGAGCGCGACCGCGGTCGATTCCGGGAACTGCAGCTTGGCCTCCTCGAGCAGCACCCGGGAGCGCTCGAGCTCACCCTGGCGTTGGGCGAGCCTCGCGAGCTGCAGGTAGGCGTCGAAGACCGGGTTCGGCAGCGCGATCGCCCTGCGGAAGTTCTCGTCCGCGGCGCCGAGCTGGCCTTGATCGAGGTAGGTCAGACCGAGGTTGTAGTAGACCTGCTTGCGGTAGGGGTAGGTCGAGTCGGCGAGCACCGCGATGAAGTCGACCTCGGCGAGGTGGAGCTGGCCCATCGCGAGATAGGTGGCGCCCCGGTTGTTGCGGGCATCGGTGAAGCCGGGAACGAGGTCGAGCGCCTCGTCGAAGGACTGGAGGGCGCGGTCGAAATGACCGAGGTTGAGGTGGCAGACGCCGATCATGTTCTTGTTGGTGGCGTTGCCGGGGGCGGTCCGATCGGCCTGCTCGAAGGCCTCGAGCGCCGCTTCGATGCGACCCTGCTGCATGAGGACCGAGCCCTGGCGCATCAGGGTCATGGAGCCGAGGGGATCGCCGGTGGCGGCCGGCTTCTGCTTCTGCTCCGACGGTTGGGAGCTGGGCTCGGCGTCCCTGGCGCCCGAGGAGCTCGCGCAGGCGGCGGCGAGACCGAGGATGCAGATGGCGGCGACGGCGGGGGATCGGCTCATGAAACCTCCGGGGAAAGCTCCTGCGAGCCCTGGGTGGGCGGGCTGATATCGCCCGCGCTGACGGCGGCGGTGAAGGCGTCGATGACCTTCGGGTCGAAGCGGCTTCCGACCATGGAGCGCATCTTCGTGAGGACGTAGTCGAGGGTCATGGCCTGCTGGTAGGGCCGGGTGGTGGTCATGGCGTCGAAGGTGTCGGAGACGCCGATGATCCTCGCGACCATCGGGATCTGCTCACCCTTGAGCCGGTCCGGGTACCCGGTGCCGTCCCAGGTCTCGTGGTGGTTGCGGATCCCCGGGATGATGTCCTTGAGCATCCGGATCGGGCTCATGATCTGGGCGCCGATGGCCGGATGCTGGCGCATGACCTCGAACTCCTCGTCGGACAAGCCGCCGGGCTTGTTGAGGATGCCGTCGCGGATGCCGAGCTTGCCGACGTCGTGCAGGATGGCGGCGATGTGCACCCGGAACACCTCCTCCTGGGACAGGCCGAGGTGCCGCGAGATCGCCATTGCGTAGGAGGCGACCCGCTCGGAGTGGCCGCGGGTGTAGGGGTCCTTGGCGTCGATGGCGGCAGCCAGGGTGCGGATGGTTTCGAGGAAGAGCTCCTGATTCTGGCGCAGGGCCTGCCGGAGGCGTCGCACCAGCGCCTCGATGTTGCCCGCCATGTTGTTGAAGTTGCTGCCGAGGAGAGCGATCTCGTCCGCGCCGCGCACGGTGGCGCGGACGGTCAGGTTGCCGTCGGCGAGCTGGGAGGTCGTGGCGGCGAGGCTCTGCAGGGGGGTGATGAGTCGCCGGCTGAGCGCGAAGCCGATGCCGAGCGCCACGAGGGCAGCGAGCGCGATCAGGCCGAGGGTCCGCAGCTGGTTGGTACGGACCGGCGCATAGGCCTCGGCGGCCGGCCGCTCGATCAGCACGCCCCAGCCGAGGACGCCGGCGGGCGCCATCGATGCGAGGACCTCGCCCTGGTCGCCGAGCGGGTGCTCGTAGGTGAGGGTGAGACGCTGCGGATTGGAGAGGAAGTCGCGCACCAGCGGCGAAGCCGAGGCGTCGATGCGGCGCATTTCGGGGCGGGAGGAGATCACGACCCGGCCGCGGTCGTCGACGACGCTCACCATGAGACCGGCGTAGGTGTTGGCCCCGAGGCGATCCTGGAGCGGCCCGAGGTCGAGCGCGCCCGACAGCGAACCCCAGATCTCGCCGTCGCGCGAGCGCAGCGGGAAGGCGAAGATCGCCTTCGGCGCCTCACCCGTCGGCAGCTCGAGGAGCACCTCCTGGACGGCCTCCCCGCGGACCGTGCGCAGGTGGGCCTCCTGGACCGCGGCGTCGATGAGCCTGACCGTCGCCGGGTTCAGGTTCGGCAGCGCGGCGAAGGCGCCGATGCCCTCGGTGGGGACGATCTGCAGTGACACGAAGGCCCGGCCCGGCTCGTTGGCCATCCCCTGCAGGAGCTCGCCGAAGCCGTCGGCGTCGATGAGCTCGGCGGCGGCCAGGGCGCGGGCGGCGCTCTGGAGCTGGGTGCGGTGGGTGTCGACGAACAGCGAGAGCTCGCCCGCCAGGCTGACGGCCTGGCGGCCCAGGAAGCGGTTCTCGACGGTCGTGAGGTGGGTGCGGCTGGACGAGATCAGGGCCAGGCCGACGGCCACCATCGGCACCACGGTGACCAGCACGAGGGTGGCGGCGATGGGGTAGGTGAGGCTCGAGCGGAGACGTTCGAGAAAGCCCATTCCGACACCGGGCACTATATCATGTCGGTGTGGATCGGGCCGGTTCGGCCGGCTGCTTCTCGTTGGATTCATTGGTTTTGGAGGTGGGATGTCGGTCGACCGCAAGACCGCCGCGAGCGCCCTGCGCGAGGTCGCGGCCCTGCTCGAGATCGCCGGTGAGAACCCGCACCGGGTGCGGGCCTTCGCCAACGCCGCCCGCGCCGTCGAACGCCTCGACGGAGACCTCGGGGCGCTGGCCGCGAGCGGCGAGCTGCGCCACGTGCAGGGCCTGGGTCCGGCGACCGTCGCGGTGGTCGAGGAGCTGGCGGCCGGTCGGCACCCGCGGGCTCTGGCGGCGGCTGAGGAGGTGGTCCCGCAGGGCGTGCGCGAGATGCTGAGCATCGCCGGGCTCGGCCCCAAGAAGGTCCGCGCCCTGTGGCGCGAGCTCGGAGTGGTGAGCCTCGGGGAGCTCGAGTACGCCTGCCGCGAGAACCGACTCGTCGAGCTGCCGGGCTTCGGTCAGGCAACCCAGGCGCGGGTCCTGGACGGCATCGGCTTCCGGCGCCAGGCCGGTGCGCGCCGCCTGATGCCCGAGGCGGCCGCCGCGGCCGCCGAGCTCGAGGCGGCCCTGGCGGGCGCCCCCGGTGTCGTCGAGGTCCGCGCCGTCGGCGAGCTGCGGCGCTGCAGCGAGACGGTGGCTGCGGTCGAGATGCTGGTGGTCGCCACGAGCACCGAGGAGGCCGAGGAGGCGGTCGAGCGGCGCTTCGCCGGCCTCGAGCGGGACCGCGACGGCTGGTGGCGCGGCGCCGGCGCGGACGGACGCCGGCTCGGCCTGCGGGTGGTCGCGGCAGCCGCGGCGGCACCGGCGCTGCTGTGGGCGACCGGCTCCCAGGCGCACCTCGCGGCCCTGGCCCGGCGGGCGCACTCGCAGGGCTGCGAGCTCGACGCCGCCGGGCTGCGCCGCGGCGGCGAAGGGCTGGCCGCTCCCGGCGAGGCGGCGATCTACGAGGCGCTCGGTTGCCGCTGGGTGCCGCCCGAGCTGCGGGAGGACGGGACCGAGGTCGAGCTCGCGGCGGCGGGCCGGCTTCCGGCGCTGGTCGAAGCCGGCGACCTCGTGGGCGCGCTCCACAACCACACCACCGATTCCGACGGCCTGGGGACGCTCGCCGAGATGGCGGCGGCCGCGGCGGCGCACGGCCTGCGCTACCTCGGCATCGCCGACCACTCGCCGGCGGCCTCCTACGCCAACGGGCTCGA
>JALOKS010000187.1 GCA_025456385.1 Thermoanaerobaculales bacterium
CGCCATTCTGTCCGGACTCGATCAGGCGGCTGCCGTCAACTCGCGGTGCCTCCGGCGGCGGTTGGAGATCGCGCCGCGCGTCGCCGATGCGCTCTTTGCCTGCGGTCAAAGGGCCGCGGATGAGGGGGACCGGGCGAGGGCGGCCGGGTGCTTCGAGGCCGGCCTCGAGCTCGAGCCGGCGAACGGCCGCTGGCGGCGCAGCCTGACCTCCCTCGTGCCGCGCACCGGAGAGCTCCGGACAACGCCGGCGGACGGCCGGACGATGGTCTGGGTCCCGACCGGGAGCTGCCGCGTCGGCGCCAGCGAGGGCGATCGCCTGGCGGTCCCGGCGGAGTTTCCGCCCAGCGAGCACGCGGTCCGCGGCTTCTGGATCGACCGCGACGAGGTCAGCAACGACGACTACCAACGCTGCGTCGCCGCCGGAGCCTGCAGCGCCCCTCGCCAGAGCGCCGCCTACGGCGACCCCAACCGCGGCCGCTACCCGGTGCTGGGGGTGAGCTGGCTGCAGGCGCGCGAGTACGCGCAGTGGGCCGGCAAGCGGTTGCCGACCGAGGTCGAGTGGGAGTGCGCGGCGCGCGCGGGCGGGCGCGAGCGCTTCCCCTGGGGCGATCGCTGGGACCCCTCCCTGGCCAACGCGCTCGGCGTCGAGGGCGGCGACCGCTGGGGGGCCGAGGCGCCGGTGGGCAGCTTTCCGCCCAACGCGTGGGGCGTCAACGACCTCATCGGCAACGCCTCGGAGTGGGTCCAGGACGTGTACCACTCGAACCTCGCGGGCATTCCGCGCGACGGCCGGGCTTGGGAGCAGGAGACCGGACCCATCGCCGAGCGGGAGCGCGTGGTCCGCGGCGGCTCGCACGCCGACCCTGGCGCCCGCCAGCGGGTGTCGCGACGCTCGTCGCGCCATCCGGACGAACCGCACCGGACCGTGGGCTTTCGCTGCGCGGCGGACTGAGCGCCGCACCATTGTTTGATCGGTCGGCTCATCCGGAATTGCATGGGATGCGGAATTCGATGAGCCCCGCGTCCGCGTCCGAGTCCGCGTCCGAGTCCGCGTCCGAGTGACAGCGACAGTAGTCAGGACCGGTGTTCAGTGACAGCGGCAGACGGCAGGCACAGTTACAGATGCAGGGAGCAGCTCCGGCTGTCTCCGGCCGCTGTGACTGCAGCTGTCGGGGCCCCGGCCACTGTTGACCGAGTGAACCTGCGGCGCTGCAAGCAGGGTGGGTGGGCGGAAATTCGAAATCCGAAATCCGAAATTCGAAATCGACGATGCCGGCTCACGAAGTACCGGGTGAGCGTGACCGTCCGACTTTCAAACGTTCGAACGTTCCAACGACGTCAGAGACCGATCTTCTCGAGGATGCGGTCGAGGGCCTCGATCTCGCCGCGGGTGGTGTAGAAGTGCGGCGAGAAGCGGACCGAGCCCTGCCGCGCCGAGACCACCACCCTGCGCTCGAGCAGCCGGCGGCGCGCGTCGTCGGGGCTCACCCGCGGCGGTCGCGCGGCCACGATGCCCGCGATGGGATGGCCCGAGCCGGGTGAGAAGACGTCCCAGCCGTGGGCGAGGAGCACCCTCGTCACGAGGCGAGCCAGCGTCTCGACGCGGGCCTGGATGTTCTCGCGCTCGACGGCGGCGATCAGATCGAGGCCGGCCGCGAGGCCGGCGATGCCGACGTCGTTCGTCGCTCCAGGCTCGAACCGCCGTCCGTCGGCAAGGTGCTCGACCCGCTGCAGGAAGAAATCGTGCGGCGCGAGCTCGACGTTGCGCCAGCCGGAGATCACCGGACGCAAGCGGCCGCGGAGCTCGGCCGTCGTCGCCAGGAGCCCCGCCCCCTCCGGGCCGAGGAGCCACTTGTGCCCGTCGGCGACCACGGCGTCGACCGCGAGGGCGGCCATGTGCATCGGCAGCACGCCGAGGCCCTGGATGGCGTCGACGACCAGCAGCACGCCGCGGTCCCTGCACAGCCGCCCGAGCTGCGCGAGAGGCGCGATCCAGCCGGTGTGGAAAGCGACCCACGAGACGCTGAGGAGGCGCGTCCGCTCGCTCATGTGGGCGGCCACGACATCGGGATCGACGCGGCCGTCGTGCTGGGGGTAGCGCACGACCTTGACCCCCTTCGAGGCCAGCGCCAGCCAGGGCGCGACGTTGGCGGCGAACTCCTCGCTGCCGACGAGGACCTCATCGCCCGAGGCCCAGTCCAGACCCTCCGCGATCAACGACAGCCCCTCCGAGGTGCTGTGGACGATCGCGACATCGTCGGCGTGGCACCCCAGCAGCTGGCTGCCGAGATGGCGGCAGGCGAGCTGGTTGTTGCGCCACTCGCGGTGCTTCTCGTAGCCGGTGCACTCCTGGTCGGTGATCCGACGCCGCATGGCCTCCGCCACCGGTCGCGGCAGCGGGCAGACTGCGGCGTGGTCGAGGTAGAGCGCGTGCTCGCGGATCGGGAACTCTGGCAGCCAGCGGCCGACGTCGAGGCTCATCCGCCAGCCACCGTCAGGCGAAGGGCACGAGGTGGATGCGCTGGATCTGCAGCAGGCCCACCTTGACCAGCGCCTCGGGGTCGCGGACCGCGAGCGGGATGAGGTCGCTCTCGGGGATGTTCGTCTCCGACATGTTGGGGCCGCGCAGCAGGCCGTGGCCGCAGGCGCGGCCCACCGCGTCGCCGCGGTCGCTCATCTTGCGGGCGAGCTCGACGACGGTCTCCCACTGCTCGACGGGGAAGTTGGGCTGGCTCGAGAGCGGGTACACGATGTAGCCGACCCGCGTCCGGAGATCGGCGGCCTGCAGGAGGTCGGACTCGGTGGCGGAGGCGAGAAAGCGCTGGCTGACGACGTAGGTCTGCTGCGGGTCGAGGTCGCGCAGGACCGCGAGGTGCTCCTGGTCGCTCAGGCGGACGGGGATGTCGGAGTCCCGGATCACGTTCCTGAGCAGCTGCTGGACATGGTCGCCGATCTGGGCGCCGCCCTCGAAGCGGGCCGGGAACCAGGTCCCGCTCATCGGCTCGAGCCGCACGTAGTAGAGGCCGAGGCAGGTGCCGGGCGAGCGGTCGGGCGAGCGCGAGCTCGAGACCATGGTCTGCCGCTGCGCCAGGCGCAGCTCGTAGGGCAGGAAGACACTCAAGAAGCCGCGGTCGGCGATGGGTGCACCCGGGCGGCCGGCACGGTCCTCGGTCATCCCTCGATGGTCGCAGAACCCCCGCCACGAGTCAACGCGAGGCCGTCCGGGGCGCGGCGCGGGCCGCGCCCCGGACGGACGAACCTGCGGCTCAGGCGTGCTTGCGGCGCAGCACGTTGAGCGCCGAGCCCGCCTTGAACCACGCGACCTGCTCCTCGTTGAGCGAGTGCTCGAGCGCGATCCGCTCCTCGGAGCCGTCCCCGTGGTGGAGGACCGCCGTGATCGGCCGGCCGGGTGCGATGGCGGCGAGGCCGACCAGCGACACGCGGTCGTCGGCCTTGACCTTGTCGTAGTCCGCCGGATCGGCGAAGCGCAGCGGCAGCATGCCCTGCTTCTTGAGGTTGGTCTCGGCGATGCGCGCGAAGGAGCGCGCGATGACCGCGGTGCCCGCCATGTGCCGGGGCTGCATCGCGGCGTGCTCACGCGACGAGCCCTCGCCGTAGTTCTCGTCGGCCACCGCGACCCAGCGCACGCCGCGCTCCTTGTAGCTGCGCGCGAGCTTGGGCAGCGGCACGACCTCGCCGGTCGCCGCGTCGACGCCGTGCCCCGGTTCGGGGGCGAAGGCGTTGACCGCTCCCAGGAAGAGGTTGTTCGAGATGTTGTCGAGGTGGCCGCGGAAGCGCAGCCAGGGCCCCGCCTGGGAGATGTGGTCGGTGGTGCACTTGCCCTTGGCCTTCAGGAGCACCGGCATCCGCTCGTAGTCTTTGCCGTCCCAGGCCGGGAAGGGCTCGAGGAGCTGCAGCCGCTCTGAGTCCTTGCGCACCTTGACCTCGATCCCCGAGCGGTCCGCCGGCGGCGCGAGGAAGCCCTCGGCCTTGAAGATGAAGCCGTCCTTCGGCACCTCAGGCGCCGGCGCCGGCGGCGTGAGGCGGTAGGTGGAGCCGTCCGCGGCGGTGAGCTGGTCGGTCAGCGGGTTGACGCCCAGGCTGCCGGCGAGCGCGTAGGCGATCACGACCTCGGGGCTGGCGATGAAGGAGCTCGTCTGCGGGTTGCCGTCGTTGCGCTTGGCGAAGTTGCGGTTGAAGGAGCTGATGATCGAGTTGACCTCGCCCTCGGTGATGTCCTCGCGGAACCACTGACCGATGCAGGGGCCGCAGGCGTTGGCGAGCACCGTGCCGCCGAGGCGCTCGAAGGTGCCCATCTGACCGTCGCGGTGGATGGTGGCCTCGATCTGCTCGGAGCCCGGCGTCACCCACAGGGACGCGCGGGTCTTCGCGCCCTTGGCGAGGGCCTGGGAGGCGATGTCGGCCGCCCGGCTGAGGTCCTCGTACGAGGAGTTGGTGCACGAGCCGATGAGCGCCGCCGACAGCTTCTCGGGATAGCCGTGCTCGCGCACGTCCGCCGCCATCCGCGACACCGGTCGCGCGAGGTCCGGGGTGAACGGCCCGACGACGTGCGGCTCGAGGACGTCGAGGTCGATCTCGATCACGAGGTCGAAGAAGCGCTCCGGTTCGGCCTCGACCTCGGGGTCGGCCGTCAGCAGCTCCCGGTTGGCCTCGGCGAGGGTCGCGATGCGCGCGCGCTGAGTGGCGTCGAGGTAGGTCTTGGCGCGCCGGTCGTAGGGGAAGATGGAGGTCGTCGCACCGAGCTCGGCGCCCATGTTGGTGATGGTGCCCTTCCCGGTCGCCGAGATCGATGCGGTGCCCGGACCGAAGTACTCGATGATGCGGTTGGTGCCGCCCTTGACGGTGAGAATGCCGAGCAGCTTGAGGATCACGTCCTTGGGGGAGGCCCAGCCCTTGAGGCTGCCGGTGAGCTTGACCCCGACGAGCTGGGGCTGCAGCACCTCCCAGTCGAAGCCGGCCATCACGTCGACAGCGTCGGCGCCGCCGACCCCGACCGCGATCATGCCGAGGCCGCCGGCGTTCGGGGTGTGGGAGTCGGTGCCGATCATCATGCCCCCGGGGAAGGCGTAGTTCTCGAGCACCACCTGGTGGATGATGCCGGACCCCGGCCGCCAGAATCCCACCCCGTAGCGCGCCGACACCGATTGCAGGAAATCGTAGACCTCGCGGTTGCGCTCGATCGAGGCCTCGACGTCCGCCGCCGCGCCGGAACGGGCGAGGATCAGGTGGTCGCAGTGGACGGTGGTCGGCACGGCGGTGGTGTCGCGGCCCGAGAGCATGAACTGCAGCAGCGCCATCTGAGCGGTGGCGTCCTGCATCGCGACCCGGTCCGGCCGCAGCTGCAGGTACGCCTTGCCGCGCTCGAGCTGGGCGTTCTCGGGGTCGGCGAGGTGGCCGAAGAGCACTTTCTCGGCGAGCGTCAGGGGCCGGTTCAGACGGCGCCGGATCACGGCGAGACGCTGGCGGGTGGTGTCGTAGACCGATTGCACGAGCTCGGGAGTGGTCTCGATGGCAGCCATGGCATGCTCCTTGTGGGTGGTGTCGGCGCGCCTTCGCGGCGGAGGCTGCGCCGCACTGCGTCGGGCATTCTACACCCGAAATTTCGGGCGATCGGGAAGCCCTTCCGCGGTGCGGAGCTATGCTACGGAGTGGTGACCAAGCAGGCGCGTGATTGTTCCGATCGCCCGAAATTTCTGTGCGACGCCATGCTCGGGACGCTCGCGCGCTGGCTTCGCCTGTTCGGCTTCGACGCCGCCTTCCTCGAGCCGGGCGTCGAGGACGAACGGCTCGCCGAGCTCGCCCGCGCGGAGGGCCGCTGGCTGCTGACCCGC
>JALOKS010000188.1 GCA_025456385.1 Thermoanaerobaculales bacterium
CCGGCCGCCTGCGCCTCGACTGTGCCGGACGCCACGCCGAGGTCGCGGCGCAGGTGGCGGCGCGGCTCGCGGCCGCCGGGCTGCCGGTCGAGGTCAACGCCGAACCCTACGAGCTCTCCTACCGCCGGCTGGAGGCGGGGACGACGGAGCTCTTCCTCGTCACCTGGAGCTTCCGGGTCGCCGACGCCTCCCAGTTCCTGGAGGCCTTCGCCCACACCCGTGACCCGGCGCGCAGCCTCGGCTCCTTCAACGGCGCGGCGCTGGCCGACCAGCAGCTCGACGAGCTGATCGACCGTGCGGCGCACGAGCCGCTGAGCGGTGCCCGCCTCGACGGCCTGCAGCGGGCGCTGTCGCGGCTCCAGGAGCTGCGCGCCTACCTGCCGCTGCTCGAACCCCACTCGCTCTCGCTGGTGCGCGACGGCTTCGTCCTCGACGGTCCGGCGCTGGCCATGCCGCGGCCCCAGGACGTGCGCGTGAGCCGCTGATCCGCCTCACGTCGGTTCGTCCGGTATCGCATGGGCCACCGCCACTGCCCGCCCCCGCCGCAGGCCTTCGGCAGAACCGCCGTTGCGGCGGATGTCATCGCAGGCGAAAAATTCGAAATTCGAAATTCGAAATCGCAAATATCGTTCTTTCGACGGCACGACAATTCCCGGACGAGCCATCACTTCCAGTGGGTCGTGGTGTACTCCTCGACCTCGGGCAGGCCGCCCTGCAGGATCAGGTAGCCGTTGTGGGGCTCGCGCTCGGTGATCTCGTGGTTGACCGGCCGGCGCATCATCTCCAGCACCCGGTCGTGGTCATCGGTGTGGCCGAGCACCCAGCACAGCTTCATCAGCGCAGTCTCGGGCAGCATGTTGTCGAGCGGCACGACGCCGATGTCGAGGAGGTCGCGCCCGGTCTCATAGACGTACATCTGGGCGAAGCCCCACAGGGTCTGCACGGTCATCACGACGTGCACGCCGCTCGCGACCGCCCGTTCGAGGGCCGGGTAGAGGGGGCGGTTGACGTGGCCGAGGCCGGTGCCGGCGATGACGATGCCGCGGTAGCCCTTCTCGACCAGGGCGTCGACGAGGTCCGGCTTCATTCCCGGGTAGTAGTAGAGGATGGTGACGCGGTCGTCGTGGGCGGTGTCGATGCGGGCCGCCCGCGAGCGGTCGCGGCGCCGGTAGTCGTCGGTGAGGAGGGTGAAGCTGTCGGCGGAGACGATGCACAGCGGGATGTCGCCGACGGTGCGGAAGGTGCTGCGGTAGGACGAGTGCATCTTGCGGCAGCGGGTGCCGCGGTGGAGCAGGCCGTAGCGGTCGGAGGTGGGCCCGAACATGCAGATCATGACCTCGGCGATGTCGCCGAGGGCCGCGGCGCGCACCGCGTGGATGAGGTTGAGGGCGGCGTCCGAGGACGGCCGGTCGGAGGAGCGCTGGCTGCCGACGAGTACGACCGGCACCGGCGAGTCCTGGACCATGAAGCTGAGGACCGCGGCGGTGTGGCCCATGGTGTCGGTGCCGTGGCCGATCACGATGCCGTCGGCGCCGGCCGCGATCTCGCGGCCGATGCTCTCGGCCAGCGTCACGTACTGCGGCCAGCTCATGTTCTCCGAGAAGACGCCGAACAGCTTCTTGGTGGTGAGGTTGCAGATGTCGGCGAGCTCCGGCACCGCGCCGTAGAGCTCGCCGGGGGTGAAGGCGGGGATGACGGCGCCGGTGCGGTAGTCGAGGCGGGAGGCGATGGTGCCGCCGGTGCCGAGCAGGGTCACCTTCGGCAGGTCGGGGCGGGAGGGGAACTCCTGCTCGGGGATCTTGTAGACCGCTTCCTTGTAGCCGAGAGCCCGGATGTCGGCGATCCGGTCGACGTGGACCCCGACGTTGTAGCCGGTCTTGAGCTTGAGCACGACGTGCAGGTCGTCGACCGAGCCCGAGCGCGGCAGGATCACGCCCTCGAACACCGAGCCCGCGTCGTTGACCAGCCGCACATCGGACCACACCGTGACACCGAGCTCGAGCAGGCGCGCGCGCGCGTGCCCGCGGTAGCCCTTGAGCGGATCGGCGTGCGCGTCGTTCACGGGGCACCCCCGGCGCCGGCGGGCGCTGCAGCGGTTCTCGGCACCAGCTCGGCGACGGCCGCTGCGACCTCGGCCGCCGGCACGCGGCCCCGCAGCTCGTCCATCGCCAGCTTCATGAGGCAGCGGGCGCGCTGCCCCTCGTCGCGGTGGGGCTGCCCGGCCGCCTCCTCCGCGAGCTCCGCGACCCGCCCGGGCCAGCCCTCGGGCGCGCTGCCGAAGCCGGCGAGTGCGGCCTCGGCGGCGAGCTCGCCGCCGGGGTGGCCCGCGAGCCACTCGGCGAGGTCCCGCCACGCCTCCCAGGCCACCGGCTGCTCGCCGCAGTAGCTGAAGAGGGCCCGCCAGCCGTCATCGGGCACGGCGTCGACCGCGAGCCCCTGCCGGCGCAGCGCCTTGACCCGCTCGCCGAAGAAGAAGCAGGCCCGCCGCAGGTCGGCGCCGCAGTCGGCGACCACCAGGTCGACGAGGCGGGCGCCGCCGCGCCGGATCAGGAAGTGGATCACGGGCTGCGGCACCCCGGCCGCGGCGTAGCGCGCCTCCCGCGACCACGGCGGCTCGGGGAGCCCTGCCGCGAGGGCCTGCACCCGCTCGCGGGTGATGCGCTGCGGCGGGCTGTCGGTGTCGGGGTACATGCGGTCGGGGCCCGGCAGGATGCGCTCGAAGTCGGTGCTGCCGTCGGCGAAGGGCTGGCGCGTCTCGTGCGGCACGCCGCCGAGGGCGTCGACGAAGCGCAGGCGCACCTCCTCGGCGGCGGTCAGCGTGTCCTCCTCCGCGCCCCACACGACCACGAGGCCGTCCTCCGGCCCGCAGCCGGCGGCCCGCCGGAGCTGCTCGAGCGCCGGGCCGGCGCCCGCCGGCCAGACCTCCGAGTCGAGCAGAACTGGTTGCTGGTCGAGGCCCGCGATCACCCGCACCCGGCCGCGCAGCTCGTCTGAAAAGACGCGGCCCGGCTGCGTCGGCCAGGCGAGGGTCCCGGCGAGCCCGCCGAGCCGCACCGCGCGCACGCAGAAGGGCCCCGCCCCGCGCTCGAAGCCCGGCCGCCGGTCGTCGCCGGCGAGGAAGCGCTCCCACGACGCGGCCCGCAGCAGCTCCGGCCCCGTCGCCGCGGCGGCCTCGGTGACGTCGACGTGCTCGATGCGGAGGTCGGAGGCGGCGGCGACGCCGCGGCGCGCGAGCTCGGCGGCGAGCCGCAGCAGGTTGACCTGGCGCACCGCCTCGCCGTGCACGAGGCCCGGCGCCCAGCCGGCCTTCGGCACCCCCTTGATCTCGACCCGCCGGCCGCCGCGCACCGAGACGTTGACATCCTGGCGGCTGGCGCCGATGCCGACCCGCACGTGGCCGGTCGAGCGGCAGACCCGGCCGACCAGGAGGATGGCCTCCGCGACCTCGTCGGGCGACCTCAGGTCGGGTCCGGTCACCGTCTCGATCAGCGGCATCCCGAGGCGGTCGGTGCGCCAGACGATGAGGTGGCCGCGGTCCGAGACCTCGCGGCAGGAGTCCTCCTCGACGCTGACCTGGGTGATGCTGAGCTCGCGGCCGCGGAAGGGGAGGCGGCCGTTGACGCCGACGATGGCGGTGCGCTGGAAGCCGGTCGGGATCGAGCCGTCGAGGTACTGCTTGCGCGCGATGTGGACCTCGTCGACGATGTCGCAGCCCAGCATCAGGCACTGCTCGATCGCGATGTCCACCGCCTGGGGGTTGACCAGGAAGGGCGGCGTGTCGTCCATCTCGTAGGTGCAGACGTTGGCGCGGTGGAGGAGGTAGACGATGTTCTTGCGGGTCTTGAACTCCATCAGGGCGGTGCCGTCGTACTCGCCGAGCTCGGACAGCGTCGGCCGCATGTGCCGCAGCACCGAGCCGTCGTGGCTGCGCGTGTAGCGTCCCGCCGGGCAGTGGCAGAACATCTTGGTGTCGGTGAGGAGCTGCTGGTGGACCTCGAGGCCGACCCGCAGCCCAACCTCAGCGTAATCAATGGAATCCTGCACGCTGACCCCTTCCGGCCGCAACCGGACGATGATACCAGGACGGTGATTTCGAATTTCGGATTTCGGAATTCGGAATTCGGAATTCGGAATGCCGCCCACCCGCCCATTTCGAATATCGGATTTCGGATTTCCAACCGCCCTCCCGTTCTCCGGGGGGAGGGGTGGGAACTCAAAACTCAAAATTCAAAACTCAAAATTCGTCACTCTGCGAGCGCGACCGCCTCGATCTCGATCTGCACGCCGAGCGGCAGCGCGACCACCTGCACGGCGGAGCGCGCCGGCGGCTGGCTGGGGAAGAACTCCGCGTAGACGCCGTTCATGGCCTTGAAGTCGCCGAGGTTGGTCATGAACACTGTCACCTTGACGGCCTTGTGGAGGCCGCTGCCGGCGGCGCGCAGCACCGCGTCGACGTTGCGCAGCGCCTGCCGCGTCTGGTCCTCGATGGTCGTGGCCTCGACCTTGCCGGTGGCCGGGTTGATCGGGATCTGGCCGGCGGTGAAGACCAGGTGCTCGGTGACGATGCCCTGCGAGTAGGGTCCGACCGCGCCGGGGGCCTCGGCGGTGGCGATGACCTGACGGGTTGCGCTCATGCGTACCTCCTGTTCGCGGCTAGAATAGCGCTGCCGCCGGCCCCGCCGTCGGCGCCCGCACCATGAACGGCTTCTGGCGCGTCCTCGCGAGCCCCCTGCGCTTCTACAAGCGGTTCATCTCACCGTGGATGCCGCCGGCCTGCCGCTTCGAGCCCACCTGCTCGGTCTACGCCGCCGAGGCGATCGAGACCCACGGCCTCTACGGCGTGTGGCTGGCCTTCAAACGCATCCTCAAGTGCCAGCCGCTGCACCCCGGAGGCCACGACCCGGTGCCGCCGCGGAAGACCGGAACCTGAAAGGAGATCTCGCTCCTCTTCCGCGACGCGACGCCCGCCGCCGCGGGCGATCGCCCGCGGCTCGCGCCCTCGGAAACCCTTGCACTGCGTGCCGCGGGTTTCCGAGGGGTGGGGGAAATCTCGACCTTGCGCCGGGGTTGCTTCCGATGACGGAACGCGAGCACCGTCCGCAGCGTTGAGCTGGCGAGCGTTTCTCGAGACACGGCGAGGCTGATGACTTCATCGAAAACGCCGGAATCACCGGCGTGAGGCGATGTGGGATTGCGGATCTTCGGACGGACGAGAATCTCAGGTCGGGTGTCTGGGACCGTGGCCGACGGCAGGGTCAGCGGGCAGCGGCCGGGCCCGCGGCAGCGACGGTTGGCAGCGGACAGCGTCAGTGCCCGGCCGGGCTCGGGAGTGCTGCCCCGATCAGGCCTTCGGATTGAGCAGGCGCCAGGTCATCGCTCGGACCTGGTCGAAGGCCGCGAGCGCGGCGGCGGCGCGGGTGCCGTCAACGGCTCCGGCGTGGGCCAGCAGGCGCAGGTGGCTGTCGACCTCCTTGGCGGAGGAGTAGGCGATCCGCCACAGGTTGTGGCGGTCGCGGCCGCAGCGGCCGGCGCCTTCCGCGAGGATGGCGGGCACCGACGCAGCCGCGCGGATCGCCTGCTCGGCGATCGACTTGAGAGGCGTCGGCACCCTCAT
>JALOKS010000014.1 GCA_025456385.1 Thermoanaerobaculales bacterium
GAGGGACCGCAGCGGGCTCGCGCTCCAGACCGCCGAGACCGCCTGCAGGACCGGCAGCGCGAGCAGCGTCCAGACCGCCGCCCCTGCGGGGAGGGCCATACTGCGGCGGCGGGCTGCCGACGCCGCCACCAGGGCCACGGCGGCACAGATCGCCGCCAGGGCGACCGCCTCCTTGGGCAGGCGGAAGGGGCTTGCGGCACCGGGCAGGACAACGATCTCGGCAAGGAAGAAGCCGACGGCGAGCACCCGCACCGGCAACCGGGGAGCCGCGGGATGCCGGGGAGACGAGCGCGCCATGGGCGTATCCTAACCCGGCCGGGGTACGGTGCCGGCGAGAATGGCCCGCGACCCTCGACTGTTGCCTCTGTCTGCGGTGGCCGGTCCTGTCCGCGTGAACCCCTCGACTTGACCCGTGAGCGGGAATCGGTACCCTGACAGCTCGTTTCGAACCGATGCGGCGGCGCTGGCGCTGCTGCGGCTGGGAGACTGCAGATGCGGCGCAGCGTGATCATCGGAACCGGAAGCGACCTCCCGCCGCGGCGGGTGCCCAACGAAGATTTTCTCGACAACCGCTTCTTCGTCGACTACGGCGTGCCCATCGACCCGGCGGACAACGAGCAGACGGTGCGGAAGTTCCGGGAGATCACCGAGATCGTCGAGCGCCGGTGGGTGACTGACGACCAGGTGGCATCGGACCTCGGCCTCGAGGCCGCACGGCGGGCGATCGCGGCCTCGGGCGTCGACCCCGAGAGCCTCGACGCGATCGTCTTCGCCCACAACTTCGGTGACGTGCGGGCGGACAACCGCCGCTGCGACTTCTGCCCGACCCTCGCGGCGAGGGTCAAGCAGCGGCTCGGGATCGCGAGCCCGGACTGCGTGGCGTGGGACCTGCCCTTCGGCTGCCCGGGCTGGCTGCAGGGCGTGATCCAGGTCGACGCGTTCATGCGGGCGGGCGACATGACGCGCGCGCTGGTGATCGGGGCGGAGACCCTGTCGCGGATCTCGGACCCCCGCGACCGCGACAGCATGATCTACGCGGACGGCGCCGGCGCCGCGGTGGTGGAGGCGCGGGAGACGGACGATCCGGTCGGGGTGCTCGCGCACGCCGTGCGCTCGGACACGCTCGACCACGCCGGCCTGCTGTGGATGGGCCGGTCCTTCGACGCCGGCCACGACGACCGCACCCTGTACCTCAAGATGCACGGCCGCAAGCTCTACAACTACGCCTTGACCACCGTCCCCGCCCTGGTCAAGAAGAGCCTCGACCGCGCCGGGCTCGCGCTCGGCGACGTCGCCAAGGTCTTCCTCCACCAGGCCAACGCGAAGATGGACGACGCGATCCTGAGCCGGCTCTTCAAGCTCTACGACGTCGAGCCGATCCCGCCCGGGATCATGCCGATGACGATCTCGTGGCTCGGCAACAGCTCGGTGGCGACGGTGCCCACGCTCCTCGACCTCGTGGTGCGCGGCGAGCTCGAGGGCCATCGGCTCGTGCCCGGCGACGTCGTGGTCTTCGCCTCGGTCGGCGCCGGCATGAACATCAACTCGGTGGTGTACCGGTGGGTGTGACCATGGATCGCCCGCAGATCGGTTCATCGTTTCAGTTGTGAGTGTTGGGTTTTGAGTGTGACTCTCCCAGTCGTCTCACTTTGAACGTTGTGGCGTCGGGCTCATCCGGAATCGAATGAGGTCGACGTTCGGACGGTTCAGGGATCAGGTTCAAAGTCAGCGACAGAGAGCAGCGGCAGATGGCAGCGGCTTGGGACCGCGGCAGCTGGAAGGCATCGCGGCCGCCTCATGGCCACCTCCTGGTCGTTCCGTTCGGTCGGTAGCTGGCGGGCGCCCGGCGTCAAGGGCGAGCCGGCCTGCGGCCGGTCGCTGCGCGACCCTTGACTCCGGCCGCCTCGCCAGCTCGGAGGAGGGTATGAACGACCCGGAGGTGGCCATGCTTGACGCGCCCCTGAGCTTCGACCTCGCAGCCCACTCGAAAGCCCTCGCCGCCGCAGGCCTTGCGATCAGGCTCGTGGTGAGGGTCCCCACGCCCTTGAAGTCGATCGCCGAACAGGCGATCCGCGCCGCGGCTTCGGTGCCCGCCAACCTGGCCGAGGGCCACGGCCGCTGCGGCCGCGACCGCCAAAACCTGTGGCGAATCGCCTACGCCTCGGCGAAAGAGGTGGACAGCCACCTGCGCCTGCTGGCACACGCCGGTGCCGTCGACGGCGCTCGCGCTGCCACGGTGCTCGAGGCCTTCGACGAGGTCCGGGCGATGACGACGAGGTCCGGGCGATGACCTGGAGGCTGCTGAACCCGAGGGCCTGATCGGGTTTGCACTCCTGGGCCCGACTGGGGCGCTGCCACTGTCAGCTGCCGCGGTCCCAGACCGCTGACGCTGCCCGCTGTACAAGCCACTGACCGCCGATCCCGGCGACCCGACCTCAGGTTCGCTGTCGGTCCGAGAATCCGAAATTCGAAATTCGAAATTCGAAATCAGAACTCGACGTCCACCCCGACCTGCACCATCCTCCCCGGCATCGGGTAGCCGGGCCGGTGCTGGTAGTCCTCGTCGCCGAGGTTCTCCCCGACCACGAAGACGGAGCCGTCGAGGTCGAGGCCGAGCAGGCGCCACGGCACCCCGAGCCTGGCATTCGCCAGGAGGTAGCCGTCCACCGCGACCTCTCCGGCGGCGTAGCGCGGGTTGAGGATGAAGCGCTCGTCCACCCACTGCAGGTCGAGGTTGAGGCGCCAGCCGCCAGCGGCCGTCCAGGTCAGCCCGCCTACCGCGGTGGTGCGCGGCAGGTTGGGGACGGTCGCCGGCTCGGCGTCGGACAGCGTGCCGCCGATGAACAGCGAAACCCGCTCACTCGGCTCCGCCTGCAGCGAGAGCTCGAAGCCGTCCACGGAGTACGACCCGATGTTGGCGAAGAGCGGCGGCGGCGGGGGCGGCGGCACGAAGCGGAGGGCGTTGTCGACCACGTCCCGGTACAGGGACGCCGTCAGCCGGAGCGTGCGGCCGAGCGGCGCCAGCCAGCCGAGCTCGAGGTGGTCGATGGTCTCGGCCTCGAGCTCCTGCCACTGCTCGCCGCGGCCCCAGCCGCCGTACTGGACCGCGGCCCAGACGCCGGGCAGGTTGAAGCCGCGGGCCCAGTTGGCGTAGACCCTGTGGCCGCCGACGCCGACGGCGAGCCCGGCCTGGCCGCCCCAGTCGTCGCCGAAGAAGCGGCTCGCGTTGTAGCGCAGGCCGGCGGAGGGCGTCACGGTGGCGGCGCCGGCCGTGAAGGTCTGGCTGAGCATGAGGTAGGGCGCAGTGTTGCGGAAGCTGAGGTCGGTCGCGAGGCGGTCGCCGGCGGGGTGGCTCTCCGCGAACTCGCCGCCGTAGACGTCGTCGTCGAGGCCGAGGACGAGCTCGGCGCCGGCCCACGGCGCCGCCGTTTCGCGCCAGCGGATGCCGTAGTTCGCGGACGCGGTGACGGAGCGGAAGGGGTGGGCCTCGGCGCCGCTCCACTGCAGCCAGTCGAAGGTGCCGGCGTCGCGGTAGAGCTTGAGGGAACCGCTCCACGAGCCGTGGGCGTGGCTCAGGGTCGCCAGGACGAAGTCGTTCGCGATGTCGTAGGTGGGCACGATGGGCAGGGCCGGGGCGCCGACGGCGCCGGGGTCGTCGACCGAGCTCGCGGCGTGCTCGTAGAGGATCGACGCCTGCCAGCCCTCGGCGAGGCGGAAGCCGAGCCGCCCGGTGAGCGAGCCGACCTCGCCGCCGGCGTTGTCCCGGTGACCGTCGCTCCGGCGGTAGCCGGCGGTGAGGTAGGAGTCGAAGGTCTCCGTCAGGCTGCCGTACTCGAGCGTTCCGACCAGCGTGTCGAAGGTACCGAAGGAACCGACGAAGCGGCCGCCCGAGCCGGTTTCGGTGCGGCGCTTGCTGGCCATGTCGACCGCGGCGAATACCATGTTGCCGAGCAGCACCGGCTGCGCGCTGCGGTAGATGTCGATCGCCTGCACGCCGTCGATCGCGCCGACATCGACGAGCGGATGGCTCCAGATGCCGACGACGCGGGGGACGCCGTCGGTGAGCATCGTGACCTCGCCGCCGGGCCGCCCGGAGCCGTGGCCGCGGATGAAGAAGGCGCCGCCGTCGCCGCCGCCGAAGGCGCCGACCGGGTTGTAGCGCGAGATGACGACCCCGGGGACCCGCCGCAGGGCGGAGCTGAGGTCCTGGGCGTGGAGGTCGTCGATCTGCTGCTCGGCGACCGTGGTCACCAGGCTCGCGAAGGGATCGAGCCGGGTGTCGTCGACGATCGGCCGGTCCTCGACGGTGAGCGTTCCCCGGAAGACCGCGCGGTCCGCGGTGGCGGTCGCCGCGGGCTCATCCTTCGTCGCGGCTCGCTCGGCGCTGGGGGCCTCGTCCGGAGCCTGCTCCTGGGGCCAGCCGGGCGCTGCGGCGGCGAGCACGAGCGCGCCGAGAGCCGCAACCATCGCGCGCGCGATCGGGCGGCCTGACATCGTCCCGCCTCGTTTCCGGCACGGGGCCATCCGGGAGGGAGGCCCCGCAGCCTCGTATTATTTCCTGAGAATACGTACTACTCAAGGCCGCCGCTGTCAAGACCGGCGCCCGCCGCGGGCTCAGGCCTGCCGCGGTCGGCCCCCCACGAGGTCCGGATCGCGCTCGGGCCGAGCTCATCGCGGCCGAGGGTGCCGCCCTCGAGGAGGAGGACGCGCGAGCACAGGCGCTCGGCGAGCTCGAGGTCGTGGGTCGCGATCAGCTGCGCTGCGTCGAGGCCGGCGAGGAGCTCGGAGAGAGCCCCCCGGCCAGGTGGGTCGAGGCCGGCGGTCGGCTCGTCGAGGAGCAGCAGCGGCGGCTCGGCGACGAGGGCGCCGGCGAGGGCCACGCGCAGCTTCTGGCCGTGCGAGAGGTGGTGCACCGGCTCCGCGGCGAGGTGGGCGACGCCGAGCCGCGCGAGGGTCGCGAGGGCGCGCTCGGCGGCGGCGGGAGGCGCGGCGCCGTCGCGAACGAGACCGAGGGCCACGTCCTCGATGACTGTCGGGAGGAGGAGCTGGTCCTCGGGGACGTTGAACAGGAAGCCCACCTGGCGGCGCAGGCGGGGGGCGCTGCGGCGGCTCAGGCGCTCGCCGCAGATCCGGATCTCGCCGCGGTGGGGAACCAGCCCGACGAGCGCCATCAGCAGGGTCGTCTTGCCGCTGCCGTTGAGGCCGACAAGGGCGACCCGTTCACCGGCGGCCAGCGACAGCGCGACGCCGTCCAGCGTCGGCGGTCGGCCCGGCTCCCAGCTGACCGACAGGTCGCGGCAGGCGAGCACCTCGGCCGTCACGCGGCTCCCAGCAGGCGCAGCGCGATGACGGCGGCGAGCCCGGCCATGGCGAGCGCGGTCGCCAGCAGGTCGTGAGCCCGCAGCGCCGGCGCCGCGCTCGGCGGCAGCGCCCCGCCGGGGTAGCCGCGCAGCTCCATAGCGGCCGCGACGCGCTCGGCGCGGGCGGCCACCCGCGGCAGCCAGACCCGCGGCAGAGAGGACAGGACCCGCAGCCGCGACCGGGTGCCGCCGGCCGCGGCCCGAACCACGAGGGCGGCGGCGATGCGCCGGGTCTCGGCCATCAGGGTCGCGGTCTGGTGGATGATCTGCAGCAGGACGGCGGCGACCACGCGCGGGACCGGGAGGCGGTCCAGCGCCAGCCGCAGGTCGACCGGCGACAGGGTGGCGGCGGACGCGATGCCCACCTGCATCGTCGACCAGCCGCGCAGGGCCACGGCCCAGGGCGCGGCGAGGGCGTCCGACCAGCCGCCGCCGGGCACCTCGGCCCGGATCAGCGGCGCCAGAGCGAGGTAGGGGACGAAGAGGGCGAGGCCGAGGAGGGCGGCTCCCCGCGCCAGCCGCCGGGGCGGACGGCACAGCAGCCACCACAGCAGCACCACCAGCGCGACGACGGCGACGCCCCCGCCGCTCGCCGCCGGCGCCAGGAGGCAGGCGGCGAACGCGCAGGCGGCGCAGACGAGACGGACCGGCGGCGCGAGCCGGGTGAGCGGCCCGCGCGCGCTGCCCCACACGGTGTGCCACTCGACCCGCACGCCGTCACCGCCGGCCGACGTTCATGCGCGGGAGGCTCCCTTGACCGCGGTGACCAGGTAGCGGGTGTCGTCGTCGATCGCGGCGCAGACCGCGAGTCCGCAGCTCTCGAGGACGCCGGCGGTCTCGGCCGCGGGTCGCAGCAGGTCGGCGCTGACGGCCTCGCCGGCCGTGGCGTGAATGTGGTTGATGTGCGCGCGCGACGCCAGGTGCCAGACGTGGACCGATCCGCCGGGGCGCAGCACGCGGGCGAGCTCGTGCGCGACCCCGTACGGGTCGTCGAAGTGCGGCCAGGCCGAGAAGCAGACGGCGCGGTCGACGACCGCGTCGGCCAGCGGCAGCTCAGCGGCCTCGGCCTGACACCAGACCACGCGCGGCTCTCTCCCGACCTTGCGCGCGGCCGTCCCGAGCATCGGCTGCGAGAAATCGACGGCGATCACCCGGCCGCGGGCGGCGAGCGCTCCGAGGAGGGCCCGGGTCAGGTTGCCGGTGCCGCAGCCGAGGTCGAGCACCGATTCATCCCCACCGAGGCCGAGCTCGGCGAGGCCGGCGGTGAGTCGGCTGTGCAGGCGGGGGAGGTCCTGCGAGGCGTCCCAGCGAGCGGCGGCGGCGTCGAAGAAGCGCAGCTTGCCGGGGTCAATCATCGGCCTGCACCGTGGCCGCGACCGGCCGGATCGTCCCCGTCGATTTCCCGATCTCGACCAGGGTCGGCACGACCAGCAGCATCAGCACGATCCCGGGCCAGCCGCTCAGGAACGAGAGGCCCGCCATGAACGCGGCCGGCAGCTCGACCACCGCCGCCGCGGCGTAGACGAGGGCCACGTGCACGACCCGGCCGAGGGCGAGCACGGGAAGGAGCAGCGCGAGAGCACGGAGGTCCGGCCACCGGCGGCGGGCGGCGCCGAGGAGCGCGGCCATCAGAGCGAGCTCGAGGGCCATGATCGGCGCGACCGGGGGGAAGTAGGGCGGCATGCCGGTGACGGCCCCCGACAGCAGCGGGGTCACGAGGGCGGTCGCTGCAGCCGGCCGCGGCCCGACGAAAAAGGCGAGCGCGACCAGCGGCAGGTACATGGGCATGAAGACGTGGCCGAGGCGGAGGAGGTGGAACAGTGTCGGCAGCAGCAGCGCCGCGGCGCCGAAGAGGCCGCAGTAGGCGAGCTCCCGTGGGCTGATGCCGTGCTCCACCGCCCGACCCTTCGCTCCGCGCCGGCTCCGGTTCCTGAGACCGCAGCGCCTGCGACGAGGAGTATTACTGCTCTGCGGGATATACTACTGCGGCTCGGCGAGGTCAAGGGTGCCGGTTCCAGGGCTCGGCTACACTCGAGGTGCGGAGGATCCGGTGGAGCTCGAACGCATCAGCATCACCATCGAGAGTGATCTCCTGGAGCGCTTCGAGGAGCTGCTCGGGCGCCGCGAGCTCGGCAACCGGTCCGAGGCCATCCGCGACCTGATCCGGAAGCGGCTGGTGGAGGACGAGGTCGAGTCGGGCGCCGGCCGGGCGGTGGCCAGCCTCACACTGCTCTACGACCACGAGCAGCGCGAGCTCGCGAAGCACCTGGTCGAGAGCGGGCACGCCCACCACGCGCGCGTTCTGTCGTCGCTGCACGTCCACCTCGACGAGCGGCTGTGCCTCGAGGTGCAGGTGCTGCAGGGCACTCCGGCCGAGCTGCGCCACTACGCCGACCGGATGCTCGGCCTGCGCGGCGTCAAGCACGGCCAGCTGGTCCTCAGCTCGGCCCGCCTCTGGGGGCAGTAGCGGGGCGTTCCGACCTGCGCCACCGGCGCGGGACCGGCGACCGTCCGGCGGCGTCGGGGGTGGTAGGATCGCGGCCGGCGGCGAGGCTTCGGGAGACGGACGGGACGAGCCGCAGTGAGTGCGATGAGAACGCAAGGAGGCCGCATGAAGCTGCAGACAGGGGTGTGGATGGTGTGTGTCGCGCTGGCCGTCGCGGCGCCGGTGAGCGCCGAGACGGTCGATGAGATCGTGCAGAAGAACCTCGAGGCGAGGGGCGGCGAGCAGGCCTGGCTGGCCGTGCAGAGCGCCCGGGTCACCGGCACGATGCGCCTGGGCGGCAGCGCCGCGGGTGCGGTCGAGGCGCCGTTCACGATCGAGTTCAAGCGCCCGGACAAGGTCCGGGTCGAGTTCACACTGCAGGGCATGACCGGGGTGCAGGCCTTCGACGGCACGGTGGGCTGGGCCGTGATGCCCTTCATGGGCAAGACCGAGCCCGAGGAGATGGCCGAGGACCAGCTCAAGCAGATCAAGGACCAGGCCGAGTTCGAGGGCGTGCTCTGCAACTTCAAGGCCAAGGGCCACGCGGTCGAGCTCCTCGGCGAGGAGGAGGTCGACGGGACGCCGGCGTACAAGCTCAAGGTCACCAAGGCCAACGGCGACGTCGACGTGCTCTACCTCGACACGGAGTACTTCCTGGAGTTCAAGTCCGAGGCGACCCGGGAGATCCAGGGCACCGAGGTCCAGGTCGCGAGCGTCCTCGGCGACTACAAGGAGGTCGGCGGCCTGCTCTTCCCGCACTCGATGGAGATCGCCTACGGCGGCGGTCCCGCCCAGCAGGTGATGACCATCGAGTCGGTCGAGCTCGGCGCGGAGATCGCGGACGAGCGCTTCGCGATGCCGGCGAAGCCCGCGGCGAGCGAGGCCGCGCCGCAGTAGAGGCGCCTCCGGCCGCTCGCGAAGCGCGGCGGGATCGAGAACAGACGTCCGCTCCCGGGCGGGCGGGGAGGTCTCCGAGCATGAAGGTCCAGTCAGTCGTCACCCTCGTCCTCGTCATCGCCGGAGCTTCGATCGTGGCGGCCGAGGCGCCGCTCGCCATCGACTCGGCGACCTTCGGCGGCCTGCGCGCCCGCGCTCTCGGCCCGGCCGTGATGAGCGGCCGCATCTCGGCCATCGATGCCTCGGTCGGCGACCAGGTCACGGTCTGGATCGGGGCGGCGAGCGGCGGCGTGTGGCGCTCGAAGAACGCCGGCGTCACCTTCGAGCCGGTCTTCGACGAGCACGCGCAGTCGATCGGCGCGATCCGCGTCGACCCCTCGGACCCGGAGACCGTGTGGGTGGGGACAGGTGAAACCTGGGTGCGCAACAGCGTCTCGATCGGCGACGGGGTCTACCGGACGAAGGACGGCGGCGAGAGCTGGGAGCACCTCGGCCTCGAGGCGACCGAGCGCATCGCCAAGATCGAGGTCGATCCCGCGAACCCGAAGACGGTCTTCGTGTGCGCGACCGGTGGCCTGTGGAGCGCCAACCCGGAGCGGGGGGTGTACCGCAGCACCGACGGGGGGGCGAGCTGGGAGCGCATCCTGTTCGTCGACGAGGACACCGGCTGCGCCGACCTCGACATGGACCCCCAGGAGCCGCGCATCCTGTACGCCGCGATGTGGCAGTTCCGGCGCTCGCCGCACTTCTTCAGCTCGGGCGGGCCCGGCAGCGGCCTCTACCGCTCGACCGACGGCGGCGCTTCGTGGACCAGGCTCGAGAAAGGCCTTCCGAGCGGCGAGCTCGGCCGGATCGCGGTCGCGATCGCACCCTCGCGCCCCGCTGTCGTCTACGCCACCGTCGAGGCGGCGAAGACCGCGCTCTACCGCTCCGACAACCTCGGGGAGAGCTGGGTCGAGGTCGACGACTCGATGAACGTCCAGATGCGGCCCTTCTACTTCTCGGAGCTCGTGGTTGACCCGACGGACCACCTCCGGCTCTACAAGCCCGGCCTGAGCCTGACGGTGTCGACCGACGGCGGCGAGTCCTTCTCGGGCCTGCTCGGCGCCGGCATGAGCTTCGGCGCCGTCCACCCCGACCACCACGCGCTGTGGATCAACCCGGCGAACCCGCGGCACATGATTCTCGGCACCGACGGCGGCGCCTACGTCTCCCACGACCGCGCGCAGCGCTGGCTGCACGTGCGCTCGCTGCCGGTGTCGCAGTTCTACCACGTGAGCCACGACCTCGAGTGGCCCTACAACGTCTACGGCGGGCTCCAGGACAACGGCTCCTGGAAGGGGCCGTCGCGCAGCCCCGGCGGCATCTCGGGCGGCGACTGGCAGGTGGTCGGCGACGGCGACGGCTTCTGGGCCTTCGCCGACCCGCAGGACCCGGACACCCTGTACGTCGAGTACCAGGGCGGCAACCTGTCGCGGCACACGCGCAGCACCGGCGAGTCCAAGAGCATCCAGCCCTACGCCCGCGCCGGCGAGGAGAAGCTGCGCTTCAACTGGAACACCCCGATCCACCTCAGCCCGAGCCGGCCCGGAGTCCTCTACTACGGCTCGCAGTACCTGCACCGCTCGCTCGACCGCGGCGACTCCTGGCAGACCATCTCGCCCGACCTCAGCACCGACGACCCGGGAAAGCAGCGCCAGGAGGAGTCGGGCGGCCTGACCATCGACAACTCGAGCGCCGAGAACCACTGCACCATCTTCGCGATCGCCGAGTCCCCCCGGAACCCCGAGGTCCTGTGGGTCGGCAGCGACGACGGCCTGCTCCACCTGAGCCGCGACGGCGGCGCCACCTGGGCCGAGCTCGCGGGCAGGGTCCCCGGTCTTCCGCCGGGCACCTGGGTGTCTGCGATCCAGGCGGGCCCCTTCGCCGAGGGGACGGCCTTCGTCAGCTTCGACGGCCACCGCAGCGGCGACATGGCGACCTACCTCTACCGCACGGACGACTTCGGGGCCACCTGGACGCCGCTCGCTGCAGAGGGCATCGCGGGCTTCGCGCACGTGCTCAAGCAGGACCCGGTCAACCCCGAGCTGCTGTACGCGGGGACCGAGCTCGGGCTCTTCATCAGCCTCGACGGAGGACGCCACTGGGCGCGCTTCAAGGAGAACCTGCCGCCGGTCGCGGTCAACGACCTCGTGGTCCACCCCACCGAGCACGACCTCATCATCGCCACCCACGGCCGCGGCATCTACATCGTCGACGACCTCAGCGCCCTGCGCGCCCTGACGGCCGGGATCATGGCCTCCGAGGTGGCGCTCCTGCCGTCGCGGCCGTCGCCGATGGTGCTCGCCGGCGGGCCGACCTGGTTCGGCTCCGACGACGAGTTCGTGGGCGCCAACCCGAGCGAGTCCGCCACGATCGACTACTGGCTCCGCAAGCGGCACCTCTTCGGCGACCTCAAGATCGAGGTCTTCGACGACGACGGCACCCTGTTGACGACGCTGCCGGGCGGCAAACGCCCGGGCCTCAACCGGGTCGGCTGGCCGATGCGGCTGCCGCCGCCCAAGGTTCCGCCCGCCACCGCCCTGGTGCCGGCCTTCCAGGGGCCGCGCGTGCCGGAGGGCAGCTACCGGGTTCGGCTCGTCAAGGGCAAGGAGGTGCTCGAGGGGGCGGTGACATTGGTTCCCGACCCGCGCAACCCGCACCCCGCGGAGGACCGGCTGCTGCAGCAGCGCACCGCCCTCGAGATCTACCGCCAGCTCGAGGATCTCACCTTCCTCGCCGACCGCGTCACCGACCTCCGCGATCAGGCCCGGGCCCGCGCCGCGGCTCTCGCCGGGAAGGAGCGGCGCGAGCTGGAGGCCTTCGCGGACTCCCTCGACGGGCTGCACGAGACCCTGGTCGTGACCGAGGGCGGCTGGATCTCGGGCCGCGAGGAGCTCCGCGAGCGCCTCGGCGCGCTCTACGGCGCGGTGACAGCCTACGAGGGACGGCCCTCGGAGTCGCAGCTCCAACGCATGGCGCAGCTCGCGGCCGAGCTGCAGGCCGCGGCCGGGAGCTTCGACTCCAAGGCCGAGGCCGTCGCCGGCCTCAACCGGAGCCTCGCCCGGCGGGAGCTCGAGCCCCTCGCGCCCCTGAGCCGCGAAGCGTGGCGGGCCCGTCAGCAGGGGGCCGGCGCCGCCGCCGCCGCGGTTCTCGGGCTCGCGGCGGCGCTCGGGTTCTAGGCGATGCCCGCCGCGGGCGCGTCGGGAGCGGAGCGCGACGCGCGTCTCGTCGCCGCCGTGGGGGCGGTCCTCGGCGGCCTCGCCGTCGCCCTCGGCGCCTTCGGCGCGCACGCCCTGCGGGTCCGTCTCGGAGCCGATCTTCTGGCCGCGTTCGAGACCGGCGTGCGCTACCAGATGTTCCACGCCCTCGCCCTGCTGGCTCTGGCGCCGGCGATCGCCCGCTGGCCGCAGCGCCGGCTGACGGCGGCGGCGTGGCTGGTGCTCGCCGGCACGACCGTCTTCTCGGGAAGCCTGGTCCTGCTCGCGGTCACCGGCCTTCGCTGGCTCGGAGCCGTCACGCCGGTGGGAGGCATCGTCCTGATTGCCGGCTGGAGCGTGGCGGCGTGGCGGCTGCTCGCCCGGGAGCCCGCGGATCGTGGGTGACGGGCGTCACGGGCGGCGACGACAGACCCGCGGGAGCCCTGGTTATACTGCCCTCGTGCCTGTGACCCGTGGAGTGGCCGCCGCCGCGCTGATCCTCGGCGTCGCCGTCTGGATCTCTGCCGCCGAGTCCGTCGGGCCCGCGGCGGGGCTCGACACCCGGGCGATCATCACCCAGGCGGAGAACCTGCGGCCCGAGGTCCTCGAGCTCGCCCTCGCGGCCTTCGAGCGGGCGAGCCGCGAAGGCCTCGTCCGCCGGAAGGTCCTGACGATCGTCGACTACGAGCTGCCCTCCTACGAAAAGCGGCTGTGGGTGATCGACCTCGAGCGGTGCCGGGTGCTCCACGAGGAGTGGGTGGCCCACGGCATGGGCCGGCCGCGCGGCTCCGGCGGCACCCTGGAGGCGGCGCGCAGCTTCTCCAACGCCCCCGGGACCCTGAAGTCCAGCCTCGGGCTCTACGTGACCGCGGAGACCTACGTCGGCAGGCACGGCTACTCGCTCAAGCTCGACGGCCTCGAGCCCGGCATCAACGACGCCGCCCGCGACCGTCTGATCGTGCTTCACGGAGCCGACTACGTGACCGGCGATCGTGCGAATGCGCACGAGCTCGGGCGCAGCTGGGGCTGTCCGGCGGTGCGGCCGGAGGTGGCGCGGGGGCTCATCGACGCCATCAAGGGCGGCTCTCTGCTCTGGATCTACTTCCCCGAGCGGTCCTGGCTCGAGGCCTCCCGGTACCTGGCCGACGAGTGACGGCTCCCCCTCAGGTCGGCGGCCCGGGCCACGACTTCACGCGGAATTTGCACGCGGGCATGGCGGCGGCGCCGGGTCCTGGGCTAGAGTGTGGCGACCGGACATCTGCAGATGACGTCTGAACGCCTCAGCGCGCGCATCGACCGCGAGGAGTGGCCGCTCGTCGTGCTGATGTTCCTGTACTTCTTCGGCGTCATCACCACCTTCTGGATCCTGAAGCCGATCAAGAAAGGGCTGTTCGTCGGCTTCTACTCGCGGGGCGGCGAGACCTTCGAGCTCTTGGGTTGGCAGATGTCGGGCCCGCAGGCCGAGCTGGTCGCGAAGATCGGCAACCTGGTCGCCGTGTTCGTGGCGGTCGTGGTCTTCACCTGGCTCGCCCGGCGCCTGCGGCGCCAGCAGCTGACCTGGGTGTTCGGCGCCTTCTGCGCCGCGGTCCTGGTTCTCTACGGCCTGCTCCTGCACCGCCCGGGAGAGGCCGCGGTGTGGTCCTTCTACATCTTCGGCGACCTCTACAACTCGCTGATGGTGGCCACCTTCTTCGCGTTCCTCAACGACAGCGTGCGACCGAGCGACGCGCGGCGGCTCTACGGACCGATCATCCTCGGCGGCGTGGTCGGCGGCGCCTTCGGCTCGACCTTCGTCCGCACCGAGATCGAGCACTTCGGTCCCGCGGCCTGGTCCCTGATCTGTGCCGGTGTCACCGTCGGGGTGATGGTGGTGGCCGAGCTGGCGGGGCGGCTGGTGAGCAGGCGAGGCGAGCCGCCGGCCGCCGAGCCGCCCGGATCGCCGGCGCTGCAGCGGACGAACCCGGCCTTCGAGGGCGCGCGCCTGGTCGCGGGCTCCCGCTACCTCCTCGCCATCGTCTGCCTCGTCGGCCTCTACGAGGTGGTGTCGACCCTGCTCGACTACCAGTTCACCGCCACCGTGGTCCACTTCGTGACCGGCGACCCGACGAAGCACTTCTCGACGGTCTACACCGTGACCAACCTGGTCGCCCTCGTGGTCCAGCTCCTTCTGACCGCCAACATCATGAGCCGCTTCGGCGTCAAGGCGGCGCTGCTGGTGATGCCGCTCCTGATCCTCGGCGCCTCCGGGCTCTTCATGCTGCTGCCGATCCTGTGGATCGGCAGCTCGCTGAACACCGTCGACAACGCCTTCAACTACTCCATCAACCAGAGTGCCCGGGAGGCTCTGTACACGCCGCTCGGCCGCGATGAGAAGTACAAGGCCAAGGCCTTCATCGACATGTTCCTGTACCGCACGGCCAAGGTCGTGGCGGTCGGCGTCGCGCTCCTCGCGGGCGCCTGCTTCGAGGAGTTCGAGGCGGTGCGGTGGCTCAGCATGGTCACGCTCGCGCTCGGCGGCCTGTGGCTCGCCGTCGCCCGTTTCGCCGGCAACGAGTTCCGCAGGCTGAGCGAAGGCCCCTGACGGGCGGCAGCCCGATCAGGGCCTTCTCAGGGCCTCGCCCGCGCCCTGCGGCGGGCTCGCGCGAAAGGGCTCGTCGAGGTGCTCGAGCAGGCGGGCGTCGCGCCCGTACAGGTCGCGCCGGAAGTGAACGGTGCCTTCGGCGTCCGCCTCCGCCGTCCAGTACAGCAGCATGACGGTGAGCGGCCGGGGCAGGTTGACGGTGGTGGTGGTCCCGTCCGCCAGCACCGTGTCGAGCCGCGCCCTGGTCCACGTCGGGTCGTCCTCGAGCAGGAGCTCGGCGAGGGTGATGGGGTTTTCGACGCGGATGCAGCCGTGGCTCGACGCGCGCTCCGCGCGGTCGAAGATCCCCTTGCTGGGCGTGTCGTGCAGGTAGACCATGTGCTCGTTCGGGAACATGAACTTGACCTGCCCGAGGGCGTTCTTCGGGCCCGGCTCCTGCCGGATCATGTAGGGAAAGCTCCCGCTCCCCACGGTTGTCCAGTCGATGGCCGACGGGTCGATCTCGGTGCCGTCGCCCGCGATGACGGTCATGCCGTTCGCCTGCAGGTAGCCGGGGTCCTTGCGGATCGCCGGCAGCGTCTCCTTCCTCAGGATTCCCGGCGGGACGGTCCAGGTCGGGTTGAGGACGAGGTACCGCATCTCGGCCTTGAAGACCGGAGTCTCGTGGTAGGGCTTCCCGACCTGGATGCGGGTGCTCCAGGCGAGGCGGCCCCGCCTGAAGAGGTAGGCGTGGTAGCCGGCGATGTCGACGAGGATGAAGTCGTCACCGATGTCCCGGAACACCCACCGCACCCGCTCGAGGCTGGCGCGGATCTGGCCGATGCGGGCTTCGACGGGCACGTTGAGCTCGGCGATGGTCTTGGGCCCGACCCTGCCGTCGGCATCGAGGCCGTGCCGGCGCTGGAAGCGGAGGAGGCCCGCCCGGAGCTCGTCGTCGAAGAGAGTGCCCTCCGGCGCGCCCGGCCCGCTCAGGTCCCCGGTGACGAGAAGCCTCGCGCGCAGCGCCGCGACCCGCGGGTCGTCGTCGCCGGGCTCGAGGGTCGGCCCGGCGGCAACCCCCGGCCAGCCACCGCCGGCGAGGATCGTCCGGTACCCGGCGAGCGCCCCCTGCAGCCAGCGGTAGAAGTCGAGCTGCGGCGCGAGCCCTTCGACGGCGCCGTGAAGGTCCTCGGCCTCGAGGAGCTCGTTGAACACCTGGACCGGGTCCTCGGCGGCGATCGCACGGCTGAAGTTCCAGCTCGGTTCGAGGTCCGCGGGATCGAGCTTGCCGAAGCGCAGGTTGACGACCAGCCGGGCGAGGGCGTCGGTGCACAGGATCTCGGTGTCGGCGCGGCCGCGAGCGGAGTCGGCGGCGGCCGCCTGCAACCGCTCCGCGAGCTGGCCGAGGTGGTAGTCGGCGGGGTTGAGGCCGTGCCCTGAGGAGTTGAGGACCAGCTGGTGCAGGGCGCGCACGCGCTCGGGCGACCATGCCGGTGCGAAGCCGCGCCGCTGGTAGAGCTCGCCGATGAGCACGGTGGCGGCAATCGGCGCTCCGTCCACCTCGGGGTTCGGGACGGTCACCACCTGTTCGACGAGGCTCTGCAGCTCCTCGCTGCCGCCTGTCGCGACGGCGCGGGGCGCAGCCAGGGTGCCGGCGATGGCGAGTGCGCAGGCGAGGAATGGACGGGTGGCAGCTGCTGCCGTCATGGGCTCTCCATCGGTGTCGGTTGGACCGCGGGCGCTGCGAAGCTCGAGCCCGGTCGTGGCCGGGCGGTCGATGTCTCGTCCAGCCGGCGGCCGGGACTAACGCTGCTCGGCAGCCTGCTTCTTCTGCTCCTTGGCTGCCTGCTTCTGCTGCTGCTCGTACTCCTTGACCTTGGCCTTCGCCGCCTTGAGCTCGTCCTTGGTCATGATCGTCATCGGCAGCACCATCTCGCCGTCCGGCAGGTCGATCTCGACGAAGTAGCGCCCGTACTGAATGCCGCCCGGGACATGGAAGTACAGCCGACCGGCGCAGAACGACTGCGAGTTCATGCTGAACTCGTCCCAGGTCATGCCGCGTTGGGGGTTCGCGAGGTCGGAGAAGAAGCCGATGCGGCACGGGATGTCCGCCCGCGGCGGGAGGTAGGCGAGGGACTCACGCTGGACGTTCGCCCGCCGGTCGAGCGCGCGCAGGGTGCCGCTCGCTTCGTTGAACTCCTTCTGGCTGGCCAGCGGCACCACCGAGCCGTCGGGAGTCTTGAGGCTGAAGCCCTCCCGCTTGAGGGTCATCTCGAGGCCCGGCTGGGTCGTCATGGCGATCTCGACCAGCATCCACTCGTCACCGAGCGATTCGTTGGCCGTCCGGTAGCCGAGCACTGCGATCGCCCGGTCGGACTCAACCTTGCGGACGTAGTCGCCCGGGAACGAGAGCCTCATCTTCGACTCGGCCTCGTCCTGGGCCGCGACCGGGGCCGTCGCCACGAGGCCGAGCGCGGCCGTCGCGACGACGACCGTCGCGGTGAGAGCGATGTGTCGTGCTGGATCGAGAATCATTGGAAGCTCCTGTGCTCTGCGCCGAGGGCTCGGATGATAGCAGATCTCGATCGCAGGATTCCAGGAGCCTCGCGCCCCGCTCCGGGTTGGTCGGTCCGCGAAGATGGGGTAGGATTCGCGGGCTTCATCGTGGAATGACGGCGAGGCGATATCGATCGCTCGGGGGTTGTACATGGCGATTGGACACCCGAAGGGGCTCTTCCCGTTGTTCTTCACCGAGATGTGGGAGCGCCTCGCGTTCTACACGATGCTCGGCATTCTGCTCCTCTACACCACCGACATCGAACGCGGTGGGCTCGGGCTGCCCGCGGCAGAGGGCAACGAGATCTACGGCCTCTACCTCGCCTTCGTCTACTTCACGCCCTTCATCGGAGGCATGGTCGCCGATCGCTTCCTCGGCTTCCGGAAAGCGGTGCTGCTCGGCGGCATCCTGATGGCCGCCGGCCTCTTCCTGATGAGCACCCCCGGCTTCGGCTTCTTCACCTCGGGGCTCGGGCTGGTGATCGTCGGCAACGGTTTCTTCAAACCCAACATCTCGGTGATGGTCGGCAACCTCTACCAGCCCGGCGACCCGAAGCGCGACGCGGGCTTCAACATCTTCTACATGGGCATCAACATCGGCGCCTTCGCCGCGAACCTGCTGGCGGCGTCGGTGCGCAACGAGCTCGGGTGGCTGTGGACCTTCCGGGTCGCCGGCTTCGGCATCTGCACCGGGCTCCTCATCCTGCTCCTGAACTGGAAGCTCCTCGAGCGGGCCGACCGCAAGCCGGAGCGCAACCCCGATGACGCGAGCTTCGGCATGATCGTGCGCAACATCCTGCTGCCGGCCTTCGGGGTCGGCATCCTCGGCTACTTCCTGGCCAAGGCCTACCTGCCGGCGTCGATCCCGGTGCGGCCGGCGGTCGCCGGCTTCCTGGCCGGCATGATCCCGGTGATCATCTTTTTCGTCCGCCTCGGCCTCACCGCCAGGGAGGACGAGAAGCCCGGCCTGCTCGCGCTGCTGCCGATCTACGTCGCCGGCGGCACCTTCTTCATGGTCCTGCACCTCAACGGCAGCGCCATGACCCAGTGGGCCCGCGACTCCACCGACCGTCAGGCCGCTCTCGTTCCGGCGGCGATGAAGCAGGAGGCCTTCCCGCAGTACTACCTCAACGCCGGCGAGGACACGCCGCGCCCGGACCCGCGCAGCCTGCTGGTCGTCGACGACGCGAGGGTGGCCCGCATGTACGGCGTGCAGCGCATGGATGACGCGGCGGTGCGGGCGGCGCTCGAGGCCGACCCGACGGTGCGGGCGGTGGAGACCGGAGAGGGGAGCCAGGCCTCGGACATCGACCGCCGCGCCAGCGCGGTGTTCGCCGACGGGGTGGTGGAGGTCGTCGAAGGCCTCGACTCCCACGGAGCTCCGCAGATCACGGTCGAGGTGCCGGACAGCGCCCGGCCGATCCGCCAGGTGGCCTTCGTGCGAACGGTTGACGGCGTCGACATCGCGCTCTTCGTGGTCGATCGCCACACCTACGAGGAGATCTACGACGGGTACTTCCGGCGCTTCGGGCGGGAGCCGGAGATGCTGCCGCCGGGCACCTACCTCCAGGTGGCCAACTCGGAGCTCTACCAGAGCTTCAACCCGCTCTTCGTGATCGCCTTCACGCCGCTCGTGGTGGCCTTTTTCCAGTACCTGGCCTCCCGCGGCCGTGCCGTCAGCACCGCGCGCAAGGTGTTCTTCGGCCTCGTCCTGACCACCGTCTCGCTGCTCGTGATGGTGGTCGGCGGCCTGTTCTCGGACGGCGGCACGGTCAAGGTCTCGGCGCTGTGGCTGGTTGCCTTCTACGCCGTCGTGACCGTCGGCGAGCTGTGCCTGTCGCCGATGGGCCTGTCGCTGGTGACCAAGCTCGCGCCGAAGCGCCTGGTCGGCCTCGCGATGGGCGGCTGGTTCCTGGCGACCGCCTTCGGCAACAACTTCTCCGGCTTCTTCGGCGGCATCCAGCACCTCATGAGCCCGGTCGCCTTCTTCGCGGTCCTCGCCGGCCTGGCCGCGGAAGCTCGACGCGGCGATTCAGAAGTACGGAGCGTGAGGAAGAAATTTTCAATTTTTAATTCTCAATTCCCACCCGCCCTCCCGGTTTTCCCGGGGTGGGTTGGGAACCGGGAAATTAATGACCGATCCTGAATTCCCGCTTTCACACTTTCTCTGGGGGGGTGGACGGGAATTCAAAATTCAAAATTGAGAATTGAGAATTGCCGGACGCTACCGGCCGCGGAGGCGCTCGAACGCGCGGTGGAGGCGCCAGGCCTTGGTGTCCTCCATGGCGGCGATCACCGAGTTGAGGCGTTCGATCTCGGCGTGCAGGCGCGCGATGTGCTCGCCCTGCTCGCGCACCGCAGCGCGGTGCTCGGCGAGAGCGGCCGCGAGGCCGTCGCGGTCGGCCGTGAGAGCGGCCTCCCGGTCGCCGAAGCACCGCCGCTCGGACTCGAGCTGGGCGGTCCGCGCCGCTGCCGCCTCGGCCGCGGTGACCGCCTCGGCCCGCAGCCCGCCGACCACCCGGGCGATGCCCTCCGCGCTCTGCCGCCGGTGGTGCTTGGCGATCACCCGCGCCTTGACGGCCAGGAAATCGGCACGCTCCGCGGGCCGCTCGCCGAAGACCTGGTTGCCGCCGCTGCGGAAGTGCCGGTACTCGGCGGTCACCCGCGGCAGGTGGTGGAAGGTCGCGAGGGCGGACAGCCGGATCAGCATGTCCCAGTCCTCGAAGAACGGCAGCTCGGCGTCGAAGTCGCCGGCCTCGAGCAGCAGCCGCCGCTCGATGAGCAGGGTGTTGAAGGGGATGTAGTTGTCGACCAGCAGCAGCTCGGGGTCGAAGTCGCGGCTGTAGGGCAGGCGCCGCTCGGCCTCGCGCCAGCCGCGGGCCGGGTCGAGCTCGTAGATGCCGACCGCAGCGTCGGTGTAGACCACCCGCGCCCCGCTCGCGGTGCTGAGGCCCGCGAGGGTGGCGAGGTGCTCGGGCTCGGCGAGATCGTCGTCGTCGAGGAAGGCGATCCAGTCGCCGGAGGCGGCGGCGACCCCGGCCGAGGCCGCGCCCGCGCGCCCGCGGTTCGTCCCCAGCTCGACCCGGACGATCGGGAAGGGGTAGACCTCGGGGACGGTTGGCGGCGTCCCGCCGTCGTTCACCAGCACGACCTCGACCCGGCGGTAGGACCCGGCGGCGAGGCTCTGCAGCGCTTCCGCGAGCAGCTGCGGCCGGTCCTTGGTGCGCACGACGACGCTGATCCGGGGCCCGTCGACGACGTCGTGCAGCTCGGGGACGCCGCCGAGGCGGCGGATCATCGCCGCCCGACCGAGGGTCCTGAAGTCGTCGACGGTCACCCGGCGGTAGCCCTCGGCCGCCGTCACCGACGGCGGCAGCGAGGCCGTGCGCAGGCTGCGCAGGCCGAGGGTCATCTCGCGGTAGTTGTGGCGCTCGAGCTGGCTGGCGTGGGCCTCGATGGCGCGTCGGATGAGGTCGACCTCGGCGCTGACGTCGACCAGGACGTCGGGGAAGGCGGGGTGATTGGCCTCGTAGAGCAGGATCTGCAGATCAGCGGCCGCGGCCGCGAGCGCGCCGTCGCCGCGCAGGGGAGTCAGGACCGTGTGCAGGGCCGCGAAGGCCGCGCGATGGTCGGCGCTGATCTCGAGCGGCGAGATGGCGAGCAGGAGGTCGGGCGCGTGGGCCAGCAGAGCCCGGCCGATCGCCGCCGCCGCCTCGTCGACACGAGAGGCGAGGGCGCCGTCGGGAAGGTCGGCGAAGACGAGGTCGGTGACGCCGAGGATCGCGAGCGCCCGCGCCGCCTCCTCGTGCCGCCGCTCGGCATAGGCCGCTCGGTCCGCGACCTCCTCCTCGCCCCCCGAGCCGTCGGTGAGAAAGAGCACCCGGACCTGAGCTCCGGAGGCCGCGAGCTGGGCGATGAGGCCCCCGCAGCCGAGCACGTCGTCGTCGAAGTGCGGCGAGATGACGAGGGCGCGGCGGGCATGGACCCGGGTGGTGGCGCCCGGCGGGCTGAGGTTGAGGCGCACCTGGCTCGTTCCTTCGCGTTCGATAGTACCACCGTGCTGCTACCATGCCCGGCATGACCGAGCACGCACTCGAGCCCCGCCGCGGGAGGCGGAACAGCCTGTGAGCCGTGCCTTTCTCATCTGCCCGGAGCCGGTGCGGCGGCTCACCGCGGGCGTCGGCAGCCGCTTTCTCGCGCTGGCGCGGGTGCTCATCGCGGCCGGCCATCGCGTCACCCTGGCGGTTCCCAACGACCCCGCCGAAGCCGGTCTCGCGGAGCCGGGCCTGGAGCTGGTGCAGGCCGAGCCGTCGCACCTCGGCAGGCAGGCGGACGGGCACGAGTGGGTTCTTCTCCACGCCCACCTCGGCAACCACTACCTCACGCAGCGTGACGACCTGCCGGTGGTCGTCGATCTCTACGATCCCTTCCTGGTCGAGAACATGCACTACAGCCGCGAGCTCGGCCTCGCGCCCTACCGTACCGACCACGCCACCTGGCGGCTGCAGATGGCGCGCGGCGACCTCTTCCTCTGCTCGTCGGAGGAGCAGCGCCTCTACTACCTCGGCTGGCTGAGCGCCCTCGGCCGGGTCAACCCGCTGCTGCTCGCGGACGACCCGGAGCTGAGGACCCTGATCGCCGAGCTGCCATTCGGCACGCCGGAGGGCGATCCGCCGGCGCCGCCCGTGCGCGCCGAGGTGCTGCCCGGGGTCGACGAGGGCGCGCTCGTGCTCTACTTCGGCGGCATCTACGACTGGTACGACGCCGAGGTCGTTCTCGCCGCGCTGCCGGCCGTGCTCGACCGTGCGCCGCGCACGGTCGTGGTCTTCGTCGAGCACCCGCACCCGGAGCTCACGCCGCTCGCCGCCGCCGCCCGCGCCCGGGCCGAGGCGGAGCGCCGGGGGTGGCTCGGCAGCGTCGTGCGCTTCGAGGCGTGGCGGCCGTTCGAGCGGCGCTTCGAGCTGCCGCAGGTCTGCGACCTTGCCGTCGTCACCCATCACGCGGGTCTCGAGACCGAGCTCAGCCTGCGCACCCGCCTGGTCGACCTCCTGTGGTTGGGCCTGCCGGCGGTGGTGACGGCCGGCGGCACCATGGCGCGGGTCGTCGCCGCAGCGGGCGCCGGGCGGGTGGTCCCGCCCGCCGATTCCGGCGCCCTCGCGGAGGCGGTCCTCGGGCTCGCGGGCGATCCTGCGGCCCGCGAACGCGCGGCCAAGGGGGCCCGCACCTGGGCCGCGGGCCGCAGCTGGCCGCGCGTCGCGGCGCCGCTGCTCGAGTTCGCGCGGGCACCCTGGCGCGACACCAACCGGGCGCGGTGCGCCGATGTCGCGGCGGGCGAGGTGGAGATCGAGGAGCCGCTGCTGCGCAAGATCCAGCGCGCCCTGAGGCGGGAGCGGGGCGGCCGGTGAAGGCGTCGGTGGTCGTCGTCGCCCACCTCGGGGACCACCTCGACGACAGCATCGGCTCGCTCGAGCCGTACCGCGGGCGCGGCGACGTCGAGGTGATCGTCGTCGACAACGGCTCCGCGGAGCAGTGCGGCGAGGGCGCGGCCGCCCGCCACCCCTGGCTGCGGGTCCTGCGCGCGCAGCGCAACCTCGGCTTCGCGGGCGGCGTCCACCTCGGGGCGGAGGCGGCGGCGGGCGAGGTGCTGGTGCTGCTCAACGACGACGCGGCCGCCGGCGAGGGCTTCGTCGAGGCTCACCTCGAGTGCCTGGCAGCCCACCCGGAGGCGGCGGCCAGCGCCGGACGCCTGACGAGCTGGGACGGCAGCCGTCACGACTTCGCGCGCGGCGCCGTGACCTTCGACTGTCACGCGTTCCAGATCGGACAGGGGAGCCCCGTGACGGCGCTGCGGCCGCCGGCTTTCGGAGAGGCGCTGCCCTTCGCCTGCGGCGGCAACCTGGCGGTGCGCGCGGCCGACTGGCGCGCGAGCGGCGGCTTCGACCGCGAGCTCTTCGCCTACTTCGAGGACGTCGAGCTCGGCTGGCGGCTGTGGGCCGCCGGGCGCGCGGTCGTCGCCTGCCCCGACGCCGTCGCCCGCCACCGCGGCGCCGCGACCTCGGCCCGGCTCGGCGACTTCCGGCGCGGGGTGCTCTTCGAGCGCAACGCGCTGCGCACCTTCTTCGCCTGCGCCGACGCCGAGTGTCGGAGCGCCTTCGGGGGCGCGGTGCTCGCGACCTTTCTGCACCGCATGGCGATGTTCGCCCGCGAGCGGCCGGAGCTCGCGCGGGCGGTCGCCGACCCTTTCGGCGAGGGCGACGACGCCGCTCCCTTCGGGCTGCGTTGGCGGCGCCGGCTCGCCGAGAAGGGAGCGCTCGGCACCCTCCGTCATGCCGCGGCGCGGTTGGTTCTCGGCCCGCGGGCGGGCAGCCCGGCGCTCGACGACGGCTTGCTGCTGATGCAGCTGCGCGCGGCGCAGGGCTTCTTCGGCGGGCTCACCGGGACGGAACGGCGGCGCAGCGAGCTCGAGCGGCTGCGGGTGGTGCCGGACCGCGAGATCCTCGCCCGTTTCCCGCGCCTCCTGACCCCGACCTACGCCGGCGACGAGGCGTGGTTCGCCTCTGCGACCTTCGCCTCCCTGCTTCCCGAGGGTTGGCCCCTCGAGCGACGCCGACTCGACGAGGTCCTCGAGCGCTGAGCGGCCGTCGCCGCCGCCCCTGCCCGGTCTGAGGCGCGGCGGGGTGGCGGCGCCCGCAGCCCCACCCGGGCGCCAGCCCGGCCGGACTGTCATCCGAGCGTAAAACTTCAGGCTGCTGCCATTTAGCTGCTCTATATTCCCGTAGTATCCAGCGGCCCGCGGCGTCCTTCAGGCGCCGTGGGTGACACCAGAGGAGGATCGGCAGATGTCAGTGCTGCGAGCATGCGCCTTCTTCATCGCCGCTCTGGCGGCGGCCGGAACCCCCGGCATTGCCCGGGGGCAGGCGGTCGCAGAGCAGGAGAGCGAGGCCGGGACGAGCGCCGAGGAGCAGGTCGCGGAGGAGGAGCGGCGGGTCTTCACCGACCAGATCGTGGTCACGCCGGGCCGGCAGGAGCAGGCCTCGGGCGATGCGCCGGCGCCGGTCACGGTCTTCGACCGCGAGACGATCGAGAAGATCCAGCCCGAGAAGATGGCCGACCTCTTCAAGGCCGTCCCCGGGGTCGAGATCGACGGCGAGGGTCCGTTCCGCGGCATCCCGGTGATCCGCGGCCTGAGCTCGAACCGGGTCCTGATCCTGGTCGACGGCCAGCGCCTCAACAACGCCCGCGAGTCGACCAGCTTCGCCGGCATCCAGCCGGCCCTCGTCAACCTGGCCGAGGTCGAGCGGATCGAGGTCCTGCGCGGGCCGGCCTCGGTGCAGTACGGATCGGATGCGATCGGCGGCGTGGTCAACATCATCACCCGGCAGCCCGATCTGGGCGCGCAGGACTTCACGGTGAGCGGGGACGTGGCCATCGAGTACGGGAGCGCCTCCGACTCGCAGGCGGGCCGGCTGTCGGTGATGGGCGCGGGTCAGGGCTTCTCGTTCTACGCCGGCGGCGCGCGCGAGAAGGTCGAGGACTACACCGCGGCCGACGGCGCCGCCGAAGACCCGCGCTACGCCGCCTACGTTCGCAGCGACGACAGCGTGCCCAACAGCGGCATGGAGCAGACCAACTTCAACGGCGGGCTGAAGTTCCTGACCGGTCGGCAGGGCGTGCTCCGGGTCGACGCCGAGGTCGTCCGGACCGAGGACGTCGGCTTCCCCGGCTTCGAGCTCGAAACCTCCGGCATCGAGTTCACCTTCCCCAACTTCGACCGCGACAAGATCGGCGTCTCCTGGAGCACGGGCCCGGTGTGGGGGCTGTCGGACATCTCGCTCAGCACCTACTACCAGGCGGTGGACAAGGAGAGCGCCAGCGTCTTCGACTTCCCCGGCTTCTTCTCGGACAGCTTCACGCGCTCCGAGATCGAGTCGTTCGGATTCAACGCCCAGTCGATCGCGGTCGTCGGCAGGCACAGCCTGACCTTCGGGGTCGACTTCTACGACGACACCGTCGAGGACACGGCGCTGTCCCAGGACTGCTTCGGCAGCTTCTGCCTGCCGCCGAGCACCGAGGTGGCGGTGCCGGCGAGCGAGCAGACGGGCCTCGGCGCCTACCTCCAGGACGGGTGGTCCGTGGGCGAGGACCTCACCCTGCAGGTCGGGCTGCGGGGCGACACCTTCGACTTCGTGAGCGAGGACGATCCCGACTACCCGGGCGAGCCCTTCGACGTCTCGGACTCGGCGGTCTCGGGGAACCTGGGCGTGGTCTGGAGCGTGACCGACCACGTCAACATGAGCGCGCTCGTCGCGCGCGGCTTCCGCACCCCGAACCTGCAGGAGCGCTCGTTCACGGGCCTCGCGACCAACGGCGAGGCCTTCATCCTCCAGAACCCCGACCTCGACTCGGAGAGCTCCTGGAACTACGAGGTCGGGACCAAGGTCAGGTACGAACGCTACAGCGGCGGCCTGCACGTCTTCTACAACGACCTCACCGACTTCATCACCCTCGAGTTCCTCGGGACCATCGACCCGGACTTCGGAGTCGAGCTGGCGCAGTTCGCCAACGTCGACAAGGCCACCATCTGGGGCGTGGAGCTCGACCTCGAGGCGCTCGTCGCCCGGCGGTGGACGGCCTTCGGCTCGATCGCGTACCTCGAGGGCGACAACAACGTGACCAACCAGCCGCTGCCGTCGATCCCGCCGTTCAAGCTCACCCTCGGGCTGCGCTACCAGCGTGCGAGCTGGTGGGCCGAGGCCGACCTGCGCTTCCTCGACCGGCAGACCCGGCTGCCCGAGGACGACCCCTTCTTCGAGACCGGCACCACCGGTTTCACGGTCTACGACCTGCGGGGCGGGTACGACCTCGACGTCGGCCTCGGGGTTCTGGTGTCGCTCGAGAACATCACCGACAAGCTGTACAACGAGCCCTACAACAACCGTCC
>JALOKS010000015.1 GCA_025456385.1 Thermoanaerobaculales bacterium
TGCTGAGCTGTCGGGCGAGGTTGGACTCGTAGGCCTCCTCGTCCGCGGCCTCGTCCTGGCCCGATGCCGGCGGGGCGCCGAGCACGCAGCAGGCGAGGGCGAGCAGCGCGCACCGGCTCCACCACCCGCCTCGCCTGCGATGTTGGGTCACGACACCTCTCCCTTCCCGGATCTCGTCATCGGCGGGACGCAAGGACCGACGTCAGCCGCACGCACCCGGCTGGAGGAGATCGCGCAGCTCGAAGGGCTTGGGCGGGTCGGACGGCCGCTCCGGGGCGCTGCCCGGCAGGATCTCGAAGTCGGGGGTGAAGGGCACGAGAATCGAGCGCAGTTGGTCGAAGCCCGTGCGGTCGCCCTCGAACGTCGCCTTGCCGGCCGCGATCAGGTCGTCGAACGACGCCACGCCCATCATCACCTGGTTGAGGTCGGCGCGGTTCACCGTGACCGTGAGGTCAGGGCTCTTCGCCTGCGCACCCTTGAGCGTGTTCAGCGTCGCGTTGCTCATCTCGATGACGTACTTCTCGCCGTTGTCGGGCGTGACGAGGTTGATCGTGAACGCGATTCCCCCGGCCCGCGTCGGGTCCATGCTGATGGCGACGAAGTCGAGCCACTGCTCGGTCGACATGGCGCGCACCACGTCCGGCCCCGTCGACCGCGGCGGCACACCGCCCGGCTGGCCGTTGCGCAGCTCGAAGGCGCCCTGCAGGAAGGTGTTGCGCACGCTGGTGCTCTCGGCCTGGTAGCCGAGCTGCTCATAGGCGTCGGCGAGCAGCCGGCGCGCCGCCTGGTTCCGCGGCTCGGCGAACACCAGCTTGTTCAGGATCTCGGTCGCGTGCAGGTACTTGCCCTGGGCGACGAGCTCCCCGCCCTTGGCGAGGATTTTCTCGGAGCCGCCCATCATCTCGACGTAGAGCGGCGCCGAGTCCTTCGGCGACAGCGGGATGAGGTTGGCCGGGTTGCCGTCGAAGTGCCCGATGAACCGGTTGACCACGCCGCGCACGTTGTTCTGCACGTCGCCGTGGTAGCTGCGGGCGGCCCAGTTCTGCTGCAGGCTCTTCGGCACCTCGTAAACGTTGTGGATCTCGTTGATCGTGACGCCCTGGTTGACGTAGTGCAGCGTCTGGTTGTTGAGGTTGGCGTAGGCGTCGCGCTGGGCGCGCATCACTTCCTGGATGCGGTCGTTGCCCCAGCGCGGCCAGCTGTGCGAGGCGAACATGACCTCGGCCTCCTTGCCGAACGTGTAGAGCGCCTCGTTGATCTCCTTCGACCAGTTGAGCGCGTTGCGCACCGCGGCGCCGCGCAGCGTGTAGATGTTGTGGATCGTGCCGGTGATCAGCTCCGCCGCCCAGAGCGCCTTGAACTGCGGGAAGTAGGTGTTCATCTGCACCGGCGCCTCGGTGTCCGGCGCGTTCTGGAACACCATCTCCACGCCGTCGACGGTGATGTTCTCGAAGTCCTCTGTGACGGTCCGGTTGGGCGCGATCAGCCCGGTGCTGCCGTTGGCGAGGTTCTTGCCGATCGCCTGGTCGACGTGGCCATGGGGATCACGCTGCAGCAGCACCGCGTACTGCCACTGCAGGCGCCGCGACATCGCGTTGCCGGCGAACACGTTCTCGGAGATCGCCGCCTCGAGGAAGCCTTCGGGAGCGATCACCATGACCTTGCCGCTCGTGACGTCGGCTTCGTCGACCACGCCGCGCACGCCGCCGAAGTGGTCGCCGTGCGAGTGCGAGTACACGACAGCCACCACCGGCCGCTCGCCGAGCTTCTCGTTGATGAACTGCAGCGCCGCGCGCGCCGTCTCCGCGGCGGTCAGCGGGTCGAAGATGATCCAGCCGGTGTCGCCCTTGACGAAGGTGATGTTGGCGAGGTCGTAGCCGCGCACCTGGTAGATGCGGCCGGGCAGGACCTCATAGAGGCCGTAGGCCATGTTCAGGATGGCCTGGCGCTGCAGCGACGGGTGGATGCTCGCGAAGTCCGCACCCTCTTCAAGCAGCCACTGGTAGCTCGCCATGTCCCACGCGACGTTGCCGGCGTCCGCCATGATCTGCGTGTACGGCGGCTCGGCGATGAAGCCCTTCGTGGCTTCCTCGAAGTCGCGCTGGTCTTCGAAGGGCAACGTGGCTTTCAGGCCGTCGCGCAGCTCGATCGTGAACTTCGAAGGCGCCTTGCCCTGGGGGTCGAAGTGCTCCTGGGCGGCGACGGACGCTGCGGCGGCGATGCTGAACGCTGCCACCACGCACACAACCCACGACCGAATCCCGAACCCGCTCTCGTTTTTCATTACCGCTGTCTCCTTGTGATGTGGTCCCGTCCGGGACGATCCGCTGCTCGCAGGAGCACGCGAACTCAGCCCACGCTGCCGGTCGAGCATGTCAGCCAAAGTAGGGCGCCGCCCCGATCTGGTCATGAAGAAGGCCTTAAAGTCCTGTGAATCACGAGCGGTACCTGAACCATCCGGGGTGACTGCACGCTAAGGGCTCGAGGGGGCCGGACCCCCTCTCCCGGCGGTGCGCTGTGCGCGCTCACCGCGTCGTTCCTCGGCCATGCGGAAGGCGAGATAGAGCTTGTAGATGTTGCCGACGTACTGCACGGTCTCACGGCCGATGACGCGCGCGACGGAGAGCTCGACGTTGTCGAACCAGAGGTTCGGATCCAGCCCCTGCTCCGTGGTCTCCCGGCGGAGGCGCCGGATCCGGGTCTGCCCCCCGTTGTAGGACGCCAGGGCGAAGAAGACCCGATTCAGCTCGGTGACCTCCGGCTCCTCCACCGTGTCCATCAGGAGCCGGAAGTACTTGGCGCCGGCGTGGATGTTGGGCTCGAGGAGGGTGATGTCACCGACGTTCATCCAGTCCCCGGTCGAGCGCAGGAGCTGCATGACGCCGATCGCGCCCGCCGGGCTGCGAACGCTCTGGTCGAGCCGCGACTCCTGGTACGCGAGCGCCGTCAGCAGGACGGGGTCGAGACGGTAGGTGGCACCGTACTTCTCGAACAGCGGTCTCGTCTGCTCGAAGCGCCGCTGATCGGCGGACACGGTCGCCCCGCGAACCCAGTTGGTGCTCTGAAGGTACCTCCGGAACAGGATGTTCCCGTACTTGGTGCGGTGGCGGCGCGGGGTCAGGAAGTCGTTCAGCACCCCTTCGAGCCGCGGGCTGTCCTTGCGGAAGGCCCACGCGAGGTCCTGCTCGGCCGCCACCACCACGTCCGGGTGGACCTCGAGGTTCGAGAACACCTGGCCCCAGAACTCCGCCAGGTACCGGTCGACCACCGTCATCGGGATCAGACCGGCCTGCACCATGTCGAGCACCTCATCGGCTTCGAGGGGCTCCTCGATCGTCACGACGTCGATCGGGGCGAGCCCCCGGGCCTCGAAGCTCCGGTTGAGCGCGGCGAGGGACTCCCGGTAGCTGCTCGCCGCCTGGACGACCACCTCCCTCCCCGACAGGTCCTCGACCGAGCGCACACCCGGAACGCCCGGCGCCGTGCAGACGATCTCCTCCGAATCCCGGATCAGGGGTCGCGAGAAGTCGACGACCTCACGCCGCGCTTCGGTGACCGTCATGCCTCCGGCGGCGATGTCGCCGATGCCCTCGACCAGCCAGGGGATCAACCGATCCCGTGGCGTCGGAATGAAGACGACGTGGACCAGTCGGGTCCGCAACCTTTCCCGCCGGTTGATCTCCTGCTCGAGGTCCCGGCCCAGCGCCGCGACGATGCCGCGTTTGCTGGCGCCGTCGAGGAAGAAGTTGGTCATCGAGTAGGGGACCAGGATCCGCACCATCCTCCGCTCGACCATGCCGTCGTAGTCGCCCTTCCAGGGCGCGAGGGCGACGCTGAGGTCGTCCTCGGGGAGCGCCCCCGAAGGGCCGATCGGCTCGGGGTCGGCCTCGTCCGCCGGCAGCTCCGCGGCAGGCTCCCCCGGATCCGCAACGGGTCCCCCGGCCGCGGCATCCGGGGGCTCGTCGCTGCAGGCGACGAGCATGCCGGCGCCCAGCAGCAGCATGGTGAGCATCGCCAGCAGCCCGGTCGACAGGTGTGTTTTCATCGTCCTTCCCCGCTCCTGCCTGGTCCAGTCGTTCCCCAGCGGCGGCGCCCACTCTGAGCGCAGGGGGTCGGCGGAGTCAGGAATGAAACATGAAATCGCTGTGAAAGCCGATTGCGGTCGCGGATCAGAGTGCCTCGAGCAGCGTCCTCGCGTCGACCAGGTCCGGGGTGTCGAAGCCTTCGGTGAATCGGCGGTAGACCGCAGACAGCGTGTCGCGAGCTTCGGCGCTTCGGTTCGAGCCGTGCAGCAGCCTGGCCAGGCCGGTGGCGGCACGAAGCTCCAGTGACAGCGCACCCTGCGCGCGCGCCACGGCGAGACCCTGCCGATAGCATTGCTCGGCCGACTCGTGGTCGCCGGCGCAGCGCAGCAGCTCGCCGCGCACCCGGTGGATCTCGGCCTCCCAGAAGCGTTCGCCGCTGAGCTCGGCGAACTCCATCGCCCGGTCGAGGGCTGCCAGGCCGTCGGCGGCCGCCGCGCGCGCCAGGTGGGCTTCGGCGAGCACGGTGAGGAGCAGGCTCATGCAATGGCGGGTGCCGCTCGACTCGGCATCGGCGACTCCGCGGCCCATCCGCGCGACCGCCTGCTCGACGCTCCCGCCCGTGAGCAGGAGCCAACCCTCACCGGCGGAGGTGGCCGCGTACGGCCACGAGATGCCGTACTCCTCGAGGGTGCCGGTGATCTGCCGCTGCAGATCCTCGACGGCCTCGGACTCGCGACGGAAGAGCGCCGCGACCATGGCCAGGCCCATTCCGGTCAGGCTCCCGAACGGCGTGGAGCTCCGTTGGAGCGCTGCGCGGATCTTGTCGCGGGATTCGTCCGGCCGTCCTGCCAGCCACGACGCCCAACCGGACTTCAGGTACGCGAAGGCCCCGAAATCGTGGGGGAAGTCCACGGCGAGCCTCATCGGGTCCACCCCGGCCACCGCGTCGAGGCCCTCCGCCGCCTCGCGGATCGCCCGCTCCGGCTCGCCGCGCAGCACCGCCTCGCACGTCAGGACCATTCGGAAGTGAGACCTGAGGACCGGGTCGTCCACGTCCGCGGCCAGCCGCCGCGACTCCTCCGCGAGCTCGCGGGCAGCGTCCAGCTCGCCCGCGGCCAGGCTCCGGGCCGCCCGGTAGCCGAGGCCGACGAGCTGGAGCTCGACGCGACCGAGCCGCTGGCTGAGCTCGACGGCGCGCGCCGTGTTGGCCACCTGCTCCTCGCCGGTGTAGCCGGCGGCGGCGATGAACGCTCGCGCGATCCTGTGCCGGAGCTTCACCTCGCTCAGGTCCCGCTCCTCGGACTCGGGCTCTCGCAGCAGCAGCTCGAGGGCGTGCTTGAGATAATCGAGCGCCTCGCCGGTCGCGAAACGGCGTTGGACCCCGTCCGCGGCCAGCGCGAGAAAGTGGATCGCGCGCTCCGTGTTCCTCCCACGTTCGAAGTGGATCGCCAGCTCGGCCGCGATCTCACCGTGGTGGCCCGCGTAACGCCGCTCCAGCAGGGTTGCGATCCGGGCGTGAAGACGCTGCCGCCGTCCGGGCGAGAGACGGGCGTAGACGATGCCTCGGAACTTGGAGTGACGGAACTGGTACCGCCGGCTTTCGGAGCCGTCCGGCCAGCTCGCGCCGGCCGCGGGCTCGATGAAGCGGCCCCACCCGGCGAGCCGTCCGCACACGGCTTCCACGGCTTCGACCCCGGTGTCGAGCGCGGCGGCGACCTCTTCGTCCGAGAAGACCTGACCGGCGACGCTGGCCGCCTCGAGCACCGCGACCTCCTCGTCCTGCATCCCCTCGAGCTGGCCCTCGACGACCGCCTTCAGGCCGTCAGGGAGCCGGGCGTCGATCGACGCGAGATCGACCGTGAGCTGCCAGCCCGCGCCGTCCGCAGCGAGCCAGCCCTCCGACACCATGTAGTCGGCCGCGACCCCGACGAAGAGCGGGTTGCCGTCGCTGTGATCGTGGATCAGTTGCGACAGCGGGCGTCGCCACCGGGAGTCGCCGAATCGACCGCTGATGATGCTCTCGACGGCATCGGCGCCGAGCGGCTCCAGCGCCAGCTCATGAGCCGTCTTCTGCACCACGAGCTGCCTCTTCAACCGCCCGATCGGATGATCCTTGATGGCCACCTCCACCGGCCGGTAGGTCGCGATCACCAGCAGCCTCGCCGGTTCGGTCCGCCGCGCGACCGCGCTGACAAGATCGACCGTCGCGGGGTCGCTCCAGTGCAGGTCCTCGAGCCACACGACCAGGGGCCGGTCGGCCGCGAGGGCCTCGACGGCGACGCAGAACTCCCGCAGCATCCGCGCCGGCGACCCGGGGAGCGGGGGCTTCCGCTCCGTCTCGTCAGCTGCTCCGAGCCACGGCAGGTGGGCGATCCAGGTCGGAGCGTAGCGCTCCAGGATCCGCTGCAGCGTGCCCCCCCGCGCCTCGCGGGTGAGCCGGTCGAGCGCATCGAGCACCGGCAGGTACGCCTCGTGGGCCCCGAGCAGCTCGACGCACTGGCCCCCTCCTGCGAAGTGGACGTTCCGTGGGTCGGCCCGCAGCCCGTCGAGGAATGCCCTCAGCAGCGTCGTCTTGCCGATTCCCGCATCGCCGGTGACGAACACCAGCTGGCGCTCGCCCGCGGCGGCCCGGGCAAACAGCTCGTGGAGGTGCTGCAGCTCGGCCTCGCGTCCGATCATCGCCGGCCGGGCGCGACCCGTGGCGAACCCGCGCTCCGTCCCCGCGGCCCCGTTCCGATCCACGCGCTCGAGCGCGGCGATGAATCGGAACCCGCGCCGGTGGACCGTCTGGATGAAGCGCGGCTCCTGGGCATCGTCGCCGAGCGCCTGCCGCAGCTCGCGGATCGCCTGGTTGAGGCTCCCCGGCGTAACGGCGACGTCCGCCCACACGTTGTCCAGCAGCTCGTCCTTCGTCAGCAGCCGGCCCGGATTCTCGGCCATGAACCGCATCAGCTGCCAGGTCTTGGGCCGCAGCTCGACCGGCTCGTCCCCGCGCCACAGGCGCTCCGACTCCAGGTCCAGGGTGAAGGGATCGAATACCAGGTTCGCCGGGCTCGCGCGCATTCAGGCGGATGGTACTGTGGCGGTCCGTTTTCATCAATCTGTCACGACTTCTTGATGACAGGCCGACTGCGCAGACCGATGCTGCAGGTGGTCACCAGCGGTCGGGAAATTCCGTGCATCCGGTCCGACCTCGTGATCAGGGGATTGGTGTCGAGGTGTCCATGAATCCGAATCGATCGAGGCGCTGGTGCCTCGCCCTTGCCGTGCTCGCGGTCGGAGCCGCCTCCGTCCCGACGGCGCTCGCCGGCGCCGCCGAGGACGGTCTCAACGGCACGTGGTTCTTCGTCCGCAGCTTCGGCGTCGGCGCCGGCGTCCAGAGGGTCGACATCCGGGTCAGGGAGTTCGAAGGCGACTCGTACACCGCCCGCGGAAGCTCCTCGCAGATCGGGGCGCTCCTGTGTCTGGAGGCCGCGCTGTGAGGCAGGGCGGGCGGAGGACTTCATTTCAAAGGGCAGGAACGAGTGACGGCGCGACACCGTCAGCGACTTTCGGACTGCGGTCGGTGATGACGGAGTCCGGCGGTTCGAAGGAGGAATGATCGTGGATCTGCCGTCGTGGCGCGCCTTTCTCGTCAGCCTGAGCGGTGATGCGGACCCTTCCGAAGAGGTGTTCTTCGGGCGGGTCGAGCACGTGCAGACGGGTCGCCGGGCGACGTTCTCGTCCCCGGGCGAGCTGCAGGCGTTCATGGCCCTCGTGCTCGACGAGAACGAGCTACAGACCCGGCCCGGTGCCACCGGGGAGCCCGATCCCTCATGAACCGGGATCGTCCTTCCACTTCGAATCCAGAGCGTGTAGCCTACGGTACCCGTGCGTACGGACAACCAACCTGTGCGGACAAGGAGGAGAAAGCCATGAGGATGAAAGTACTGGTCGGATTGATCTTGGCAGCGGTTGCGGTGTCACAGCCGGTCGCGGCCGACACGCTCGAGCTGATCGACGGCACCCTCGTCGAGGGCTCGTTCGTCGGCGGCAACCCGGCGAGCGTGATGTTCGAGGTGGCGGGGCAGGTCGAGGTCTTCAACACCTCCCAGGTCGTCGCGGTGTGGTTTTCCGCCGGCGTCGACACCGCCGTCGCCGCCGCGGCGGCTCCGCCCGCTGCGGCCCGCGTGGTGCCCCAGGGCACCCGGCTGATGGTCCGCCTGTCGGAGGCCATCGACTCGAGCCGCCACTCGGCCGGCCACCGGTTCCGCGGCCAGCTCGAGGGCGCGTTGGTCGTGCAGGGGGTCGAGGTTGCGCCGCGCGGCGCGTGGGTCTACGGAAGGATCACCCAGGCCCGGCAGTCGGGCAGGGTCGCCGGTTCGTCCGAGCTCGCCCTCGAGTTCACCGACATCATGATCGACAACCGGCTGTTCCCGATCTCGACCACGGGTCTCGAGGCCCAGACCGGCAGCACCGGAGCGCAGACCGTAGGGCGGACCGCTCGTGCGGCAGCCGTTGGCGGTCTGATCGGCGGCAGCTCGGGCGCGCGTACGGGTGCCAAGGTCGGCGTCGGAGCGTCCATCCTGACCAGCGGCAACACCATCAACATCCCGTCGGGCACCCTGGTTGAGACCACGCTCCAGGCGCCGCTGACCCTGCAGTGACCGAGAGAGAGAAGAATCGATGACGCTCGGTTATAGTGCGGGACCTGGATCGAATCATGACGGGGAGGATCTCATGCACGAGAGTAAGCGTTTCGGAGTGATGGCCTGCCTGGTGCTGGCAGCTGCCGTCGGTCTCGCGGTTTCCGCGGCAGCGCAGGAAGAACCCGAGTCGTTCAGGGAGCAGTTCACCGCGCGTGCGGTGTCCATGGGCACCAGCAGCCCCCCGATTCTCCCGCCGGGCACCACCGCGACCATCGACATCAACATCACGCGGTGGACCACCGACGAGGAGCATCAGCAGCTGTTCGACGTGCTCGCGAAGAAGGGCCAGCGTGCGCTGGTGCGGGAGATGCGCCGCCAGCCGGAGACCGGCTGGATCAGGGTGATCACCGCCGGTCGGGGCGGAAACACGACCACGAGAACGCCGTCGGAACGGCTGCGCTACGCGCGCCAGATTCCGCTCGAGAACGGCGGGCGGCGCCTCATCCTCGCCTTCGACCGGCCGATCACGATGTCCGAGGCGCTGCAGCAGCCGCGTTGGCGCAACTTCGACGTCACGATCTTCTTCATCGACCTCGATGCCGAGAACGTCGGTGAGGGTCAGCTGGCCATCGGCGTCCAGCTCAGGGTGGAGCAAGAGACCAACACCCTGAAGATCGTGAACTTCGCCACCGAGCCGGTACGGCTCACGCGGGTCATACCTCGGTGAGCTGAAGGGAGAATGAGGGAGGACGAGATGAAGAGCCGCACAGTGTCGATCCCGGCATCGCTCGTGACGGTCGCGCTGGTTGGCGTCCTGTCGGCAGTGGCACCCTGCGACGCCCTCGGCGAGGAGACCAGCTTCGACGGGCTGGCACGGGTCGAGTCGAGCAAGATCGCGATCGCCTACCTCGCACCCGAGGTCGATTTCAGCGTGTTCACGCGGGTGAAGGTCCTCGAGCCGGAGGTCGCCTTCCGCAGCAACTGGCAGCGAGACCAGAACCGAAACCGGACCCGCAACGTCAGCACCCGTGATATGGAGCGGATCAAAGCCGACGTCGCATCGCTCTTCCGGGAGGTCTTCGCGCAACGCCTGACGAGCGGGGGCTACGAGGTCACCGACGAGATCGCCGACGACGTTCTGGTCGTGCGGCCGGCGATCATCGACCTCGATATCACGGCCCCGGAGACCCGGTCCACCTCGGCGGCCCAGCGGTCCTTCACGGCCTCGCCGGGAGCAGCGACGATCTACGTCGAGCTCTTCGACGCCGCGACAGGGCAGATCATCGGGCGCGGCGCCGACCGCCAGGCGGGCCAGCGGACGAGCGGATTCATGACCTGGAGCAATCAGGTGACCAACTCGGTCGAGGCGCGGAGGATCCTGCAGGGCTGGGCGGACGTGCTCGTGAGCTTCCTGGACGCGCAGTACGCCAAGTAGGAGGCGGAAACCTCAGCTGCCAGGGGCTCCGCCATCCCGAGCTGTCGCTGCCAGGAGCAACCGGACATCCGGGTCGAAGACGCGGTTGCCGTCCATCAGCTGCAGCATGAGCCGGCCCCACAACGGCCCGTCGATGTCGCCATGGTTGCGGCTGATTTCGGCCGGCACCTGGAAGACCCAGAACGGCGTGTCGTTCCAACGCCCGGGCAGCTCGCGGATGGCGATCTCACCGCCGGTGACCTCCACCCTGTGGCTGTGGAGCACCGGCAGGTGGCCGGCGGTGTGGGTGCCGAGACGGCGCTGTGACGCCAGGCTGCCTTCGCTGGCGGGACGATAGCGGACGAAGAGGGAGTTGAGGGTCATGGCCAAGGGCACCATGTGGCGCGTGACGCCGTCATCGACCGAGGTGATGGAGGCGAGCATCGGGCCGGCGGCCGGTCGACGGCGACCGTCTGCATCCTCCAACACCATCTCCACCGCGGTGCGCTTGAAGACGTCGATGAGCCGCTTCGTGTGGAGTGCTTCAGTGGAGGCGTTGGCGGCCACGATCAGGTCATAGCGCACGGGAACCGCCGCTTCGGCGTACTCGGCGAGGAGGATCTCAGGCACCAGCGCCGAGGCGAGGGTCTTCTCGAGGATCATCCCGCCCATGGAGTGGCCGAGCAGGGCGCACTTCGAGTCGGCGTGCTCCTTGGCGGCGTTGACCGTCCGGAACAGGACCTCGGCGAGCCCCTCGGAGGCGACGCGGTGGGCGGCCACCCGCCGGTTCCAGAAGGAGGCATCGATGAGGATCGGCAGAGAGTAGGTGCGGCCCCGCCAGCCGATGAAGAGGCCGACGACCGGCCGCGGCACGTCGGCCCCGTGCAGGGAGGCGGCCTCCGACTGTTCGGCGACCGCCGCGACCCGGCTTTCGAACCACGCCAGACGTTCTCCGGAGCTCTTCTCCCGCGCCGCGTTGCTCTTCCATCCGTGGATGAACTGGTAGAGGATGATCCCGTTGTCGCTGGTGAGGTTGAGCCGCCGGATCTCCGCGATCGCGGCGTCGAGCTGGCTCAGGTCCCACGGCTGCCCCTGGTCGTCGAACTCCACCACCGCGACCGAGTACGGCAGTCCGTCCGAGGTGGAGAATCTCCGGAGGTAGTCTGCGGCCTCGGTGTTGAACATGCGGTTGCCGACGCAGCCGAAGGGCAGCGCGACCCCGACCGCCACCACGGCGGCGAGAACCCAGAGGACGCGATGCAGGCCCGCCCGCCACCTCGAGGGCTGATCACTCACGGCGCCGACCGGCTCGTGGACATCGCTCCAACCTCCCCGCGAACCGCTTCGAATCAGGCTAAGATCCATGACAGTCTACGCGATGGCGGAGGGGGGTGTCACCGGTGAGCCAGATTCGGTCGATCCGTTGGGTGCGGGTCGCGGTGGTCGCAGTGGTGGCCGCCGCTGCTGCGGGCGCGGTGTTCGCATCGTGGGCGCAGCGATCGAAGCCGGAGCTGTCGCCGTGGCACACGGTGGCTCTCGAGCACGAGCTCGAGGCTTCGGATGCCCGGGGCGGGTTCGACTGGGACGACTACCTGGCGCTCGAGGACCGGCTCTTTGCGGAGCTCGACGAGCGGGTCGTCAACGACCCCGACTCGGGCGCGGAGCCCGCCTGGAATCGGTACGCCCCGGGTGGCGCCAACAACCCGGCGGGATTCCCCCGCGACTGGAATCGCTCGTACGAGCTGCGGGGCGTCCCGGACGGGGGAGGGGCCCTCCTGCTGCACGGGCTCACCGACTCGCCCTACAGCCTGCGACGGGCGGCCGAGATCCTCAACTCCGAGGGCCTCCACGTCGTCGGGCTGCGCCTGCCCGGCCACGGCACCACCCCCGGGGAGCTGCGGCGCGCCGAGGTCGACGACTGGCGTGCGGCGATCCGCCTGGCCTATCGGCACCTGCAGGGAACGGTCGGGCCCTCGGGCGAGCTCATGGTGGTGGGCTACTCGAACGGCGGCGCCCTGGCCGTCGACCTGGCGCTCGACAGCCTCGCTGACGAAGAGCTCCGGATCCCCGATCGGATCATCCTCTTCTCGCCGGCGATCGGCATCACACGCCTGGCCGCGCTGGCCCGCGCGCACCGGGTCGTGAGCTTCATGCCGTGGTTCAGCAGGCTGGCGTGGACCGACATCCAACCCGAATCGGATCCGTTCAAGTACAACTCGTTCCCCGCCGATGCGGGCTACCAGACCCACCTCCTGACGCGCTCGATCCGCCGCCGGCTGGCCGAGCTCGAGGCGCACCAGGTTTCCTCGCGCTTTCCGCCGGTGCTGACCTTCATGTCGTTGGCTGACGCCACCGTGCTCGTAGAGGCGGTCGTCGAGGGCCTCTATGATCGGTTGACGGGGCCGGAGCACGAGCTGGTGATCTTCGACATCAACCGGAAGGCGAAGATGCGGGCCTTCTTCCGCACCGACCCCGCGGCGCGGCTGCAGATGTTGATCGATCGGCCGACGACACCCTACCGGCTGACGGCCGTCACCAACATCGTCGAATCCACTGCGGCTCTCGAGGCGTGGACGCGTCCGGGCGGCGCTCGAGACGCCGAGGTCGAGGCCCTCGACCTCGAGTGGCCACGGGGCGTGTACTCGCTGTCGCACGTGGCGGTGCCGTTCCCGGTCGACGATCCCATCTACGGCCTCGAACCGGATCCCGACAACCTCTTCGGGGTCCAGCTCGGGACCCTCGAGCCGCGTGGCGAGCGCGGGCTGCTGGCGGTGTCGCCTGCCGCACTCACCCGGCTTCGGTGCAATCCGTTCTACGGCTACGTGGAGCGACGGCTGCGGGAGACGGTGCGGTCCGGGGTGTCGCGGAGAACGAGGCCTCCGGCCGCGGATTCCCTCGCATCGAGCGACGCCCCCCCGCCGGCGCTTGGCGAGCTCTGAAGCTGCGGACGCGGATCCAGCCCTCCGCGGAGCGGCACCGCCGGACGCGAGTCTCCGGGGGCGGACGGCCGCGGCGGGTCAGCCGGGATCGACCTCCAGGGTGTTGCCGGCGGAGTAGGCCGTGAACTCGGGCGCGTACATGGACTGCAGGACCGCCGGGGCGACGCGGAAGGTGCCGGCCATCGTCGCGCGCAGACGGTATCTGAGGGTGTACTCGCCGGCCGGAAGCCACTCGAAGAAGAAGTTGGTGCCGGAGTCCCGCACCTCCTCGTACCAGGCGATGCCGAGGTCCCATGTGTACTGGGAGTGCAGGGTCTCGGGCTCGAAGCCGGCGCCGCGCGGGTCGCGCAGGTGGACGTACTCGGCGGCGTGCTTCGCCCGGATCGAGAGCTGGACCTCGACCTGGTCGCCCGGCTCGAGGCGCATGCCGTCGGCGAGCGGCTCGAGCGCCCAGCCCGAGCCGTCGTTGAACCTCCGGAGGTAGCTCCGCTCGACCGCGAAGAGGTCGCCGCGGGCCTCCTCGGGCAGGCGCTCGGTGGAGAAGTGCCAGGTGGCGGAGGCGAAGGCGAAGCCTGGCGTCTCCTTTTCGACCACGACCGTGGCCATGCTGGCGGGCTCGATCTCGGGACCCTCGACCACCAGCCGGTTGCGGGCGCCGCTGTACTCCTCCGGTGAGAAGACGAAGGTCCGCCGCCGCGGGCCGACCGCCACCTCCACCACCTCGCGGCCCTCCAGCGCCTGCTCCCGCCGGAGGTAGTGGGCGAGCGAGTAGAGCACCTCGGCCGTGGCGCGGGTCGACTTCCAGTGGTTGAGCTTCTTGTTGAGGAAGAGCCACTGCACGAGGCCGTGCCGGCGCGGGTCCTCGGGTGCGAGCTCGGTGAGGGTGCGCAGCGCGAAGGCGTGGGTCTCGATGGTGTCGTTGTACCAGAGCCACGCGCGGTCCTCGGGCGCCCAGTAGGTGCCGAGGTCGGGGTCGGTCTTCGCCGAGTCCATGACCGCGTCGAAGACCAGGACCGCGTCCTCGTGGCGGCCCGCCCGCTCGAGGGTCAGCGCCAGGTAGCCCTTGGTCAGGGGCGAGTGCTCGCGCCAGTGGCGGAAGCTGAAGTCGAGCATGCGGCGCCGGTCGTCGGCGGTGAAGACGCCGCCGGTCCACGACTCGTCAGGGTAGCTCGCGAGCACGTAGTTGAGGAAGGTGACGGTCTCCCAGCAGCAGTCGCGGTCGACCATCCAGTCCGCCCACTCGTCGACCCAGTGCCGGTGGAGGTAGGCCCAGGCCTCCTGCACCATCCCCTCGGGCGCCGCGACCCCGAACTCGAGGCCCTTGGCGAACCCGGAGAGGATGTAGAGGGTCATCCACGGCGACGGCGGTCCGCCGGGGAACCACGGGAAGCCGCCGAGGGAGGTCTGGCTCTTCTCGAGCGCGGCGAGGGCCGCGCTCCGCTGCGCGCGGGTGACGGCCGGGTCGAGCACCTTGATGAGCTCGTCGGGCTGCTCGCTGCCGCCCCGCGACAGCGCCAGCCACGGTGTCTCCACCAGCGCCATGGCGCGGTTGGGGTCGACGGCCTGCCAGCTTTCGGTGCGGGTCTCCCGGGCGCTCAGCTGGTCGGCCATCCGCTCGACCGAGGGGTAGCGGTCGAAGAGGCTCGCGACGATGCCCGTCGACAGGAAGCGGTTGAGGGTCTGCTCGGTGCACTCGTGGGGGTACTCGACGAGGTAGGGCAGGGCGTCGAGCACCGAGTAGAACAGCTGGCCGTCGACCGTGACCACGAGCCGGTCGTTGATCAGGCTCGGGTCGTCCTGCGCCGCCAGGTCCGCGAAGCGCATCTCGCGGCGGTCCCGGTCGCGGAGGGCGACGAAACGCGACTGCATGAGGTGCATGCGGCCCGGCAGCAGCGGCAGGGCGCGCAGCTCGCCGTCGGAGAAGCCTCCCGCCCGCGCCGTGACCTTGAATGCGACCTGGCCGACCCGCGGCGGCGCTGCGAGCGGGAAGCTCAGGGTGGTGCCCGCGCCGGGCTCGACCGAGAACGCGACGCCGGTCGTCCGCGCGGCGTCGAGGCCGAACTGCGGCCGCAGGTCCACCCCGGTCTCCGGGTCGACGATCTCGAGGTTCAAGCTGCCCGCGAGGGCCTGCTCGCCGGCGTTGTTGACCGCCACCTCGAGCAGGGCGCGATCTCCCTCGCGCAGGAAGCGCGGCAGGTAGGGGCGGACCATCAGCTCCTTGACCGAGCGCGCCCGGCGCGTCACCGAGCCGCCCCGCAGGTCGCGGGTCACGGCGTGCACCCACAGGTTCCACTCGGTCACCGAGTCCGGGACCTCGAACTCCACCGTCGCCGAGCCGTCGGGACCGAGCACGAGGTGCGGCCGCCAGAACGCGGTCTCCGCGAAGTCGGAGCGCAGCTCTGACCCCCCCTCCGGCGCGGCGCCGGCATCGGCGGGTGCCCCCGCGGCTCCTTCGTCGGCCAGGACCTCGTTCGCAGCCTTGCCCTCGACCGCGGCATCGGCCGCCATCGGCGCGGGCATCGCGGCCATCTCCGCCCGCGCCTGCAGGGCCATCCCGGCCTTCATGTGCCGGTACAACCCGCGCGCGCCGGGACCGCCGATGCCGTGGCCGTCGAGCCCCTTGAGGCTGTCCCCGTGCAGGGCGGGGTAGACCGGAAGCTCGGGCAGGCTCGAGGACCCCCACGCCTGGGTGGCGCGGCCGAGGCTCGCGCCGAGGCGGCCGACCGCTGAACGGTCCGGGTAGAGGGCGGCCACGCCCGGCGGCTCGTAGGGGGCGAAGATGTCGAGGCTGCGGTCGAACATCAGGGCCAGCAGCTCCGCGGCGGCGCTGTCCACGGGTCCGCCGTCGTGCCTCCGCACCGTCACCGCGAAGCTCTCGCGGGCACCGGGCCGCATGGTGTCGCGGAAGCTCGCGAGCTCGATGTCGAGCCGGCGGTCGTCCCACGGCACCGCGAGGCGGGCCGTCTCGCGCACCAGCTGGTGGTCCCGCACGAGGGTCAGGGCGACGCCGATGCCGCCCCGATCCGCGGCGGTGACGGGGAGCTCGACGACCCCGGACCGCCCGGCGCCGAGGTCGCGGCGCTCGATCCTGCGCCCGTCGCGGTAGAGCTCGAGAACCATCTCCTGGGCCTTGAACCCGGTGTGGACCAGCAGGCGCGCGGTCTCACCCACCGCTGCCGAGGAGCGCTCGAAACGCAGCAGCGCGGGCAGCGCGAGCGGCGTCCGGCTCTCGCCGACCACCACCAGGTGCTCGCGGGTCGTGAACTCGGCACCGAACTCATCCGTCGTCGAGTAGGCCAGCCGGTAGGCACCGGCCTCGAGCCCCGGCAGCGCGAGCTCGGCCGCGCCGTCGGCACCGTGCTCGAGCGCGCCGGCCGCGACCTCCTCGCCCTCCGGCCACAGGGCGAGCACCTCGTCGGGCTCGTAGTCGGGCTGCCAGCGCGGCCGCACGCGATCGCCGGGGGTCGCGAAGCTGTCATCCGCGGCCGGTGGCAGCGGCTGCTCGGCCGGAGTCAGGGTCTCGGCGGGCTGGGCGAGCCGCAGGAGGCGCCAGCTCGCGGCGCCGGACCGCGGCGTGCCGTCGAGGTCGCTGCGCAGCGCCCGCACGGTCGCCGGCTCGCCCGCGCGGACGAAGCCCCGCTCGCTGAGCAGCCTCGCCTCCACCGCCACGAAGCCGAGACGGAAGAGGCGCTCGGCGGAGCGGGTCTCGCCGCCCTCGTCGGTGACGTCGACCGCCAGCCGGTAGCGGTAGCTGACACCGCGCGCAGCTTCCCGCTCGTCGGCCTCGGGCGTGAAGCGCAACCGGAAGCGCCCCTCCGCGTCGAGCGCGGCCTCCCCTCCGGCCACCACCTGCGTCTGCGCCGACGGCGACCGGTCCCACCACGACCACCAACGCGGGTAGACCGGCTCGGCTCGGCCTCGCGGTTGAGCCGCAGGGCGGCCTCCGGATCGTCGATCTCGACCGAGAAGGTGGGCCGCTTGTACTCCTCCACCCGCAGCCAGGCCTCGCCGCCGAGCGAGCTGCGCAGGCGCCACTGGCCGAGCAGTCTGCCCGCCGGGATCTCGAAGCTCCCGCTTGCCGAGCCGAAGCCGTTGGTGGTGACCAGGGAGCTTGCCACCTCGTCGCCGTTGGCATCGATCAGGCTCACCTCGAGCTCGGTGCCGGGAAGCGTCGCGTACTCGAGCTCCTCGCCGCCCCCACGGTAGGCGACGGCCTTCCAGTGCAGCTCCTGCAGCGGGCGGTAGACGGCGCGGTCCGTGTACAGGAGGGCCGAGCTCGCGATGTCCCGCCTGCTTTCCGCGGGGCGCCACAGTCCCTCCGCGTCGAGCGCGGCCTCCCCTCCGGCCACCACCTGCGTCTGCGCCGACGGCGACCGGTCCCACCACGACCACCAACGCGGGTAGACCGGCTCG
>JALOKS010000016.1 GCA_025456385.1 Thermoanaerobaculales bacterium
CCAGGTCGTCACGAGAGTCGCCACGAACGCCGGCAGAGTGAGACGGCGGCCGTCCAGGAGGTAATCCTCGCCGTCGCCACCCCGGCGGCGGCCCGACAGGACGAGCAGAGCGGCGGCGTAGATGCCGATGAGAAGCAGGACCGGGGCGTTCACCCGCGAATTCTACATTTTCGATTCCTGGCCGCTGGCTCGACGAGCCAGCGGCCAGGAATCGAAGGGGTGGTCGGCGGAAACTCTTGCGGTACACTTACTAAGGACTCGAGGGGGAGCCATGCACATCAACGACATCCTCAAGGTGGCGGTCGAGCGGAAGGCCTCCGACGTCCATCTCAAGGTCGGCGCGCACCCCGTGCTGCGCATCGACGGCCGGGTCGTCCCGGCAGAAGGAGCGCTTCAAGCACCTCCTCGAGACCGACATCGCGTACTCGGTGCCCGGCCTCGGCCGCTTCCGCTGCAACATCTTCCAGCAGCGCGGCTCGGTCGGCCTCGTGCTGCGCCTGATCCCGGCCCGCATCCAGACCTTCAAGGAGCTGATGCTGCCGCCGGTCCTCGAGACGATCTGCGAGGAGCAGCGGGGTCTGGTGCTGGTGACCGGAACCACCGGCTCCGGCAAGTCGACCTCCCTGGCGTCGATGATCGACTTCATCAACACCCGGCGCATCGAGCACGTGATGACCATCGAGGACCCGATCGAGTTCCTGCACCGCGACAAGAAGTCGATCATCAACCAGCGCGAGGTCGACGTCGACACCAAGCAGTTTTCGACCGCCCTGCGGTCGGCGATGCGGCAGGACCCCGACGTCATCCTGGTCGGCGAGATGCGCGACTACGAGACGATCGAGACCGCCCTGCTGGCGGCGGAGACCGGGCACCTGGTGCTGTCGACGCTGCACACCGTCGATGCCACGGAGACCGTCAACCGTGTGATCTCGGTCTTTCCCCCGCACCAGCAGAAGCAGATCCGCATCCAGCTCGCGGCGGTGCTCAAGGCCATCGTCTCGATGCGTCTGCTGCCGCGGGCCGACGGGCTGGGACGCGTGCCGGCGGTGGAGGTGCTGATCTCGACCTCCTACATCCGCGACTGCATCGAGAACAAGGACAAGACGAAGCTGATCCGGGACGCCATCGTCCAGGGCACGAGCCAGTACGGCATGCAGACCTTCGACCAGTCGCTCTACCTGCTGTACAAGAACGGCATCATCACCCTCGAGGAGGCCCTGCGGCGCGCCACCAACCCCGACGAGTTCCGGCTCAAGATCCAGGGCATCCAGTCCACATCGGACATCTCGCGCGAGGAGATGGACGGGGTGCTCGACCTCGGCGCGGAGTCGGAGCTCGACCCCTTCGCGGAGGACTCGCCCTTCGAGTTCAGCGGCGGCTGACCGCCGCCGCAGCCAGTCGGTGACGAGGCAGCCCAGGTCCGCCTATCAGACGGCCCTCGACCTCCTGGCGAGGCGGGACCACTTCCGGCAGGAGCTGGCCGAGAAGCTGCGGCGACGGGGCCACGACGACGACGAGCTCGACGAGGCGCTCGCGCGCTGTGCGGACGCCGGGCTGATCGACGACGAGCGGCTGGCGGCGCGCTTCGTGGAGCTGCGGGCGGCCGACCGCGGCTGGGGCCCGCGCCGGCTGGCGGCCGAGCTCCGGCGGCGCGGTGTGCCGGCCGCCGATGCCGAGCGCGCCGCGGCCGCGTCAACCGAGCTGGCAGCCGAGGCGCTCGCGACCGCGCTCCGGAGGCTGGAGGCTCGGGCGCCGGCCGGCTGGTGGCGGGATGGCAGACGACGGGCGCGGATGTTAAGCTCCCTGGTCACCCGCGGCTTCGACGCCGAGGCCGCGATCGCGGCCGTCGACGAGCTGGCCGCGTCCCGGGAGAGCACGCTGCATGAGCTCGATGACGAGTAAGGAAATCCGCCAGGCGTTTCTCGACTACTTCGCCGGCCAGGGCCACCAGGTCGTGCCCTCGTCGTCGCTCCTGCCGGCTGGCGACAGCACCCTGCTGTTCGCCAACGCCGGCATGAACCAGTTCAAGGACGTCTTCGCCGGCCGCGAGCAGCGTGCCTACACCCGCGCCTGCTCGACCCAGAAGTGTGTCCGCGCGGGCGGCAAGCACAACGATCTCGAGAACGTGGGGTACACGGCGCGCCACCACACCTTCTTCGAGATGCTCGGGAACTTCTCCTTCGGCGACTACTTCAAGCAGGACGCCATCCGTTTCGCGTGGGAGCTGGTGGTCGACGTCTACCGGTTGCCCGTGGAGCGGCTGTGGTTCACCGTCTACAGCGACGACGACGACGCCGCCCGCCTGTGGCGGGAGGTCGGCGCGCCGGCGGAGCGCATCCTGCGTTTCGGCGACAAGGACAACTTCTGGGCGATGGGCGAGACCGGGCCCTGCGGGCCCTGCTCGGAGGTCCACTACGACCGCGGCCCCGATCCCCTGGCTCCCGGGCGTGCCGGGCTGGTCAACGGACCGGGTGACGACATCGTCGAGATCTGGAACCTCGTCTTCATGCAGTTCGACCGCGATGCGGCCGGCGTGATGCACCCGCTGCCGCGGCCCTCGATCGACACCGGCGCCGGGCTCGAACGGCTGACGGCGGTGCTGCAGGGTGCCGCTTCGAACTACGAGACCGACCTCTTCGCGCCGCTGATCGGGGCGGTCTCGGAGCTCGCGCAGCGGCCCTACGACCCTTCCGGCGAGCTCGCGCCTGCCTACCGGGTGATCGCCGACCACCTGCGGGCGGCCACCTTTCTGATGACCGACGGCGTCGTGCCCTCGAACGAGGGCCGCGGCTACGTGCTGCGACGGATCATCCGCCGCGCCCTGCGCTACGGCCGCAAGCTCGGTCTCGACGGCGCCTTCCTCCACACCCTGCAGCCGGCCGTGGTCGAGCTGATGGCCGAGGTCTTCCCTGAGCTCGGCGACCGCCGGGCGGTGGTGTCGACCCAGCTCCGGCAGGAGGAGGAGCGCTTCGCCCGCACCCTCAACTCCGGCACCGACCTCGCGCAGCGCGAGCTCGAGAAGGTCAAGCGGGGCGGTGGGGCCGTCGTGCCCGGCCGCACCATGTTCGACCTCTACCAGACCCACGGCATCCCCGTGGACCTGCTCGAGGAGTTCGCGCAGGAGGAGGGCCTGGCGGTCGACCGCGAAGGCTACGAGGCGGCGCTCGCCGAAGAGCGGGAGCGCGGCCAGGCGTCCTGGCGCGGCGACCTCATGGCCCACTTCCGGCCCGAGTACGAGCAGGTGCTGAAGGCGGGCCTACGTTCCGAGTTCGTCGGCTACGACCGCTTCGAGCTCGCGACCACGGTCGCGGCGCTCATCGGCGGCGAGGGGACGGTGGCTGCGCTCGCCGCAGGGGAGACCGGCGAAGTGGTTCTCGCCGCGACCCCGCTCTACCCCGAGTCGGGGGGCCAGGTCGGCGACCGCGGTCGCCTGCGCTGGAGTGGTGGGCAGGCGGTGGTGCTCGACTCGCAGCGGCCCGTCGACGGCCTGATCGTGCACCGGATCGCGGTCGAGGAAGGCCGGCTGATGGCCGGCGCCGAGGTCGTCGCCGAGGTGGGGGAGGGGCCCCGGCTCGACACCCAGCGCAACCACACGGCAACCCACCTCCTGCACGCCGCCCTGCGGTCGGTGCTCGGCGAGGCGGCCCAGCAGGCCGGCTCCCTGGTCGAGCCGGAGCGGCTGCGCTTCGACTTCTCCTGGGGCGAGCCGGTGGGCCGCGAGCAGCTGCGCGAGATCGAGCGCCGGGTCAACGCCGCCATCATCCGCAACGAGGCGGTGCGCACGGAGCAGATGGCCCTCGACGAGGCCCGCGGCCGCGGGGCGATGGCCCTGTTCGGGGAGAAGTACGGCGACCGGGTGCGGGTGGTGACGGTGGGCGACGGCGGCTTCTCGACCGAGCTCTGCGGCGGCTGCCACGTCGGCCGCACGGGCGACATCGGCTCGTTCGCGGTCGTTTCCGAACGCGGGGTGGCCGCCGGCGTGCGCCGCATCGAGGCGGTGACAGGCCGTGGCGCGATCGCGCGCCTGCAGGAGCGGGAGCGCCTCGCCGAGCAGCTGGCGGCGGGCTACCAGACCTCCTTCGAACGGCTGCCCGAGCTGCTGGCGGCCCGCGAGCGCAAGATGAGCGAGCTCGAGGACGAGGTGCGGCGGCTGAAGCACCGCCTCGCCTCGGGCGACGCCGGCGGCTCCGAGGTCCGGCGCGAGGTGGCCGGCATCGTGGTTCAGGCCCGCCGGGTGCCGGAGATGAGCCCGTCGGAGCTGCGCAACCTCGCCGACACCCTGCGCCAGAAGCTGGGCTCGGGCGTCGTCGTGCTCGGCATGGAGTCCGAGGGCAAGGCGACCATCCTCGCCGCCGTCACCGACGACCTCATCGCGCGGGTGCGCGCCGGCGACCTGGTGCGCGAGCTGGCCCAGGTCGTGGGCGGCCGCGGCGGCGGCAAGCCCAACCTCGCCCAGGCCGGCGGCCCGGACGCAGCCAAGCTCGGCGAGGCCCTGGAGCTCGCCGCCGGAGTGGTGGAGAGGCTGGCGGCCGGCGCCTGAGATCACGGGCGCCGCCGGTGCCGGCGGGCGCCCACCCGTGATAGGCTCGATCCGCACGAGGCACAGCCTATCTGCGGAGCAGCCTTTCTCGTCGTCGCGCTGGCGGTCGTCGCGGCCGCAGGATGGCGCGTCATGGCGCTGCGTGTGCAGCGGACCGAGGCGCGGCTCGGCGAGCTCGAGCTCGAGGTGGCCCGCCTCAGGGGTGGCGCCGCGGCGCCCGGGCGCGAGCCGATGCCCGCGGCCGGCGCGGCCGACGGCCTGCAGCCGCCCGCACCCCTTGCCTCCCGTGCCCCGGAGGCGGTCGCCGCCGGTCCCGGGGAGGAGCCGCCGGCCGTCGGCGACGACGCCGTCGAGGCCCTGCAGCCGCCGCTGCCGCCGCCCGCACTGCCGCCCGCGCCGCCGGCAGCTCCGGGACCTGACGAACCGGAGGCTGCGCGGACGCCGGCGATCGAGATCGACTGGGAGCGCTGGGTCGGCGTCCGCGGGGCCGCGGTGGCGGGCGGCGTGGTGCTCGCCCTGGCCGCGCTCCTGTTCTTCAAGTACTCGATCGAGCACGGGCTGATCCCGCCGGTGGTGCGGGTCATCCTCGGCGTCGCGGCGGGGGTGGCGGCGATCTGGAGCTCGGAGCTCCTGCGCAGGCGGGGCTACGAGCCGGCCGCCAACGCTCTGTCGGGGGCCGGAGTCGTCGTCCTGTACGGCGCCCTGTGGGCGGCCAACCGCCTCTACGACCTGCTGCCGACCGGCCCCGCCTACGCCTCGATGATCCTGGTGACGGCGGCGTGCGGGGTCCTCGCCTGGCGCCACCGCTCCCTCGTGATCGCGATTCTCGGCCTCGCGGGCGGCTTTGCGACCCCGCTCATGCTGGCGACCGGCTCGGACCACCCGATCGGCCTCTTCGGTTACATCCTGCTGCTCGACGCCGGTCTGCTGGTGCTGGCGCAGCAGCGCCGTTGGCCGGTGCTGGGAGTCCTCGGACTCGCGGCGACCCTGCTGTACGAGACCTTCTGGATTGTCGACCGGATGGATGCCGCGCGGCAGGCCCTCGGTCTCGTGATCGTCGGCGTGTTCGCCGTCCTCTTCGCCTTCGCGGCGGCCCGCGGGCGGCGCGGCGCCGCGCCGCACCAGGAGCTCGCCTGGCGGATCAGCGGCGTCGGGGGCGTGCTCGTGCCCTTCGCCCTGGGCCTCTACTTCGCCGGGCGCTCCGAGCTCGGAACGCACCTGTGGGGGGTCGCGGGCCTGCTCCTCCTGCTGTCGTTGGCCGCCGCCTGGACGGCCCGCGAGCTCGAGCGTCCTGGCGTCGCCGTCGCCGCCGCCGCCGCCGACGTCGCGGTCGTGCTGGTGTGGTGCGGGAGGACGCGCTTCGACACCGCACTCGCCTGGGAGCTGGTCGCGGTCGCGGCCGCGCTCGTCCTGGCCTTCCACCTGCTGCTCGAGTGGGGCCTCCGCCGGGGCTCCGAAGGCTCGGCGCTGGGAGCCCTCGGATGGCCGGCGGTGGTCGCCGCGGTCGGCTTCTTCGTCCTGCTGGTGGGCGTGCCGCTGGGCGCGGTCGAGTCGCTGTGGCCGTGGCTCGCCGGCTGGGCGGTGCTGGCGGCGACGCTGGTCCGGCAGGCGCGGGTCGCCGCATTCGCCTGGCTGATGGCGGTGTCGGGCGGCCTCGCCGGGCTCGGCCTCGCGCTGTTCTTCGCGGTGCACGGCCGGACGCCGGCGCTGCCCGCGCCGCCGCTCTTCTTCGGCCTCGTGCTGGCGGCGGCGGTGGCCTTCCAGCTGCTGGCGGTCGCCCGCCCCGGGAAGCCCGACGCGAGGTGGAGGGAGGTCGCGGCGGCGGCCCTCCCGCTGGCGGTGCTGCTGGCCCTGGTGGTCGAGTCCGGCGAGCCGTCGCTGGCGCCGGGGCTCTACCACGTGGCGTCGATCCTGCTCGCGCTGTTGGTCGTCCTCGCCGCAACCCGGCTCGCCGAGGGGCGGCTGTCGCTCGCGGTGATGGCGGTGCTCGCGCTGCAGCACCTGCAGTGGGGCGCCGCGTTCCCGGGGCTGGCCGACGAGCCCGCAACGGCGCTGGCGGCGATGGCCTTGCAGCTCGCCGCCGTGGGCGTCTTCGCAGCCTGGCCGTTTCTCGCCGCCGGCCGCCTCATCGGCGACCGCTGGGCGTGGTATGCGGCCGCCCTCGCGCCGGTGGTGTGGTTCCCGTCCCTGAAGAGGCTGTACGAGGTCCGTTTCGGCGACGCGTCCATCGGCCTGCTGCCGCTGCTGCTGGCCGGGGTCGCGCTGGCGGCCGCCTACCGGTCGCGCGGGCTGTGGGCCGTGGGGGACCCGGACCGGCGCCGCAACCTGGCCTGGTTCGCCGCCGTCGCGCTGGCGTTCGCCAGCGTCGCCATTCCGCTCCAGCTCGACCGGCAGTGGATCACCATCGGGTGGGCTCTCGAGGGCGTCGCCGTGATGGTGCTGTGGCGCCAGCTCGACCACCCCGGCCTCAAGTACTTCGGCCTCGCGCTGCTGACGGCGGTGACGGTGCGGCTCGTCGCCAACCCCGCGGTGCTCGGCTACGCGGCGCACTCGGGGTGGCCGCTCCTGAACTGGCTCGCCTACACCTACCTGGTGCCGGCCGCCTGCCTGGTGGGCGCCGCCGCCGTGCTGCATCCGCTCGAAGTGGCGCGGGCGCTGGATGCGGAGCGACCGCTGTACGCCCGGGGGTGGGCGGTAGGGGCCGCGGGCTGCGGCATGGCCGCCGTCGCCGTGGTCTTCGCGTGGATCAACCTGACGGTCTTCGACGCGTTCTCGCGCGGCGCGCCCCTGAGCCTCTCCTTCGAGCGCATGCCCGCGCGGGACCTCACGCTGTCCCTGGCCTGGGCGCTGTACGCGCTCCTGCTGCTCGCGATCGGCATGGCGCGCCGCAGCCAGGGCCTGCGCTGGATCAGCCTCGCCTTCCTCGTGATCACGATCGGCAAGGTCTTTCTCTACGACCTCGGCGAGCTCAGGGACCTCTACCGGGTGGCCTCCCTCCTCGGCCTCGCGGCGTCGCTGATCCTGGTGTCCCTGGCCTACCAGCGCTTCGTCTTCGGGCGTGCGCCGGAGGACGGGGCGTGAGCCGCCGCGCCCGCGGCCTCGTCGCGGCGGCTGTCGCGGCCCTGACCGTGGCGGCGGGGGCGGAGGCTCCCCGCGAGCTCTCGACCTTGTTCCCGCGCCAGGCCCCGATCTTCGTCGACGGCGCGGGCATCGCGCGCCTCGTCCTGCCGGCCGACGTGCTCGGCGCCTGCCGGGCTGACCTCTCCGACCTCAGGGTTTTCGACCGCGCGGACCGCGAACTCGCCTTCATGGTGGACAGCGGGCGGGCGCCGGAGCGGCGGCTCGGGGTGACGGAGACCCTGACCCCCGAGGTGCTGGCCGTCGAGCGGCGGCGCGTCGACCGTGACTCCGGACCGCCCCTCTGGCAGGAGAGCTTCGAGTTCGCCCTGCCGGAGGAGGCGCCGGCCGCGGGGAGCTGGACCCTCGTGCTCGAGACCCGCCGTCCGTCCTTCGTGCGCCGGGTCGATGTCGCGCGGCTCGGGTCCGACGGCTCGCGGTCCGGCATCGTCGACGGGGGCTCGGTGTTCCGGCTCCGAGAGCCGCTCCGGGAACGGCTGGCCGTCGAGCTGCCGGCCATCGCCGTCGGCCGCCTGCGGGTGACGCTTTCCGGAGAGGACGGCCCCTACCTCGAACCGGTGCTCAGGCTCGAGAGCTCGCGGCTGCTCGCAGGAGCGGAGCGGGCGAGCGTCACGCTCGAAGAGCGCGGTCGGCGCCGGGCCGACGGCCGCACCGTGGTCGAGCTGGACCGTCCGCGCGGCCTCCTTCCGGACCTCCTCGTGCTCGACACCGCGACGGCAGCGTTCAGCCGCCGGGTCGAGGTCTGGGACCACGGAGCCGGGGCCTCGGACGCGATGCTCGGCGGGGGGCTCGTCTTCCGCGTGACCGCCTTCGCCACTGCGGAGGAGACCTCGCTGCCGGTGGCGCCGGCGCACGGCGACCGCCTGCTGGTGATCGTCGAGGACGGCGACAGCCCGCCGCTCGAGGGTTTCGTGGTGCACGCGGTGGTGCGGCGGCCGGCGCTCCTCTTCGCGCTTCCGGAGGGCCCGCCCGGCGAGCCTGCAGGCGTCCTGCGCTACGGCGGCGGGCGCGCCTACCGCCCCCGCTACGACCTGGATGGGCTGGCGGCGGCCTTCGGGCCGGGTGCGCCCGGCGCAGCGGCCGAAGCGCTGATCGACCCGCAGCGCCTGGCGGTCGCGCGCCTCGGCCCGGCAGAGGCCAACCCGGCCTTCGACGCCGCGCCGGCGCTGACCTTTGCGCAGCGCGCCGGGGCGGCGCTCGACCGTTCGCCCTTTTCGCACCGCCGGCAGCTGCAGGTCGCGCCCTCGCCGGAGGGCCTCTCCCGGCTGCTCTTGCAGCCCGAGGACGCGGCCCTCCTCAGGCCGGACCTCGCGGACATTCGCATCGTCGATCCCGCCTCGCGGCAGTGGGCCTACCTCCTGGAAGGCGGTGCGGAGGTCGAGACCCTGGAGCTGCCCGTCGCGGAGCGCCGCACCGCGGCCGGCGTCAGCTCGTACCGTCTGCAGCTGCCGGTCGTGCCGGCGACGGCTGAACGGCTCGTGATCGAGGTGCGCGAGCCCTTCTTCGACCGCGCGTTCGCGCTGGAGGCGGCGCTCGACCGGGATCGGACAACGACGACGACGGTGGCGCGCGGGCGCCTGGTGCGCAGGATCGGGGACCCGCGGCCGCTCGCGATCGATCTGCCGGAGGCCGCGGTCCACGGCCTGGAGCTCCGCGTCGAGGACGGCGACGACGCGCCGTTGATTGTCGACAGAGTCAGCGCCCGTTTCGTGATGGCGGCGGTCTTCTTCGCCGCCCCTGAGGGCGAGTACGAGCTCCTGCTCGGGCACCCGGACGCCGACCCTCCCCGCTACGAGCTGGCCCGGGTCCGCGACGTGGTGCTCGCGGTCGCCAGCGCGGAGGTCGCAGCGGCGCCCCTGACCGTCAATCCCGATTTCGAACCGGGCTTCGGGGCTGCCCGTCGCGGCGCCCTGCTGGAGGCCGCGTTGTGGGTGGCGATCGCGGCCCTGGTCGTGTTTCTGACCGCCCTGACCCTGCGCCTCGCCCGCCAGGAGCGCTGAGCGCTTTGTGGCTTGCGATTCACCGAGTTTGAGCTATCCTCGATCCCCGGTATGAGACGACACAGCGACGAAGGGGAGGTGCTCATGGCGAGCGAGTGGGTACAACGTGTGCGCAGGATGACGCTGATCGTGGTGGTTTTCGGCCTGGCCGCGGCCGGGACGGTCGTGGCTCAGGAGGCGCCTGCGGAGCCTGCTGAAGCCGCACAGGAAGAGGCCGGCGCCGCGCCGGTGATGGTCGGTGAGATCACGGTGACCGCGCGCAAGGTCGAGGAGAACATCCAGGAGGTGCCGATCTCGATCTCGACCCTGCAGGGCGAGGACCTGGACATCCTGACCACCGGCGGCGCAGACGTGCGTGCGCTGTCCGGCCGGGTCCCCAGCCTGGTGATGGAGTCGTCCTTCGGCCGTGCCTTCCCGCGCTTCTACATCCGCGGGCTCGGCAACCCGGACTTCGACCTCAACGCGTCGCAGCCGGTGTCGATGATCGTCGACGAGGTCGTGCTCGAGAACCCGATCGTCAAGGGCATGCCGCTCTTCGACATCCAGCAGGTCGAGGTGCTGCGCGGCCCTCAGGGCACCCTCTTCGGCCGCAACACCCCGGCGGGCATCGTCAAGTTCGACACCGTCAAGCCGTCGCAGGAGTTCGACGCCTACGCCAAGGTGGCCTACGGCACCTACGACACGCTCGACGTCCAGGGTGCGGTCGGCTTCGCCCTCTCGGACACCTGGTCGGCGCGCGTGTCGGCCCTCTACCAGTCGCAGAGCGACTGGGCCGAGAACGCCTACGAAGCCGGCCCCGAGGACGAGCTCGGCGGCTACGACACCAGCGCCTGGCGCGGCCAGCTGCTGTGGGAGCCCAACGAGAAGTTCTCGGCCCTCTTCAACCTCCACGGCTGGGACGTCGACGGCACCGCGCGCATTTTCAGGGCCAACATCCTCGAGGTGGGCACCGGCAACCTCGTCCCGGGCTTCGATCAGGAGGTGATCTACCACGACGGCCGCAATGTCCAGGAGATCGGCTCCCTCGGCGGCGTGCTGAAGCTCGACTACGACTTCGGCGGCGCCACCCTGACCTCGGTCACCGGCTACGAGAGCATCGACGACATGTACAGCCGCGGCGACATCGACGGCGGCTACGGCGCCGTGTTCCTGGGTGAGGGCAACTACGGCCCTGGCTTTATCGCGTTTGCGGCCGAGTCAGCGGACGGCATCCCGAACCTCGACCAGTGGACGCAGGAGATCCGGCTGGCGTCGAACGGCGGCGAGACCTGGAGCTGGCTGGTCGGCGCCTTCTACTTCAACGAGGAGCTGCGGGTCGAGAGCTTCAGCTACGACAGTCTTGCCGACGGTGCCGACGACGGTTTCGCCTACCAGGAGCAGGAGGCGGACTCCTACGCCCTCTTCGGCTCGATCGACTGGCGGCTCGCCGACCAGTGGACCCTCACCGCCGGCCTGCGCTTCTCGAGCGACGACAAGGACTTCATCGCGCAGCGACTGCAACCCTTGTTCATCAACAACCTGCTGTTTGGAACGGGCCCCTCGGTCGTGATCGCGGAGCACGTCGAGGACGAGAACCTCAGCTGGGACCTCAGCACGGTGTACAGGGTGAGTGAGACCTTCAACGTCTACGGTCGGGTGGCGACCGGCTACCGCGCGCCGTCCATCCAGGGCCGGATCCTGTTCTGCACCGACATCGACGGCACCGACCCCGACACCAACTGCGTCACCACCGCCGACACCGAGACGATTCTCTCCTTCGAGGCGGGCATCAAGACGATCCTCGCCGAGAACAGGCTGCGCTTCAACCTCACCGGCTACGTCTTCGAGGTGAGCGACCAGCAAGTGACGGCGGTCGGCGGCGTGACCAACACCGCGCGCCTGTTGAACGCGGACACGACCGAGGGCTACGGCCTCGAGACCGACATCCAGTGGACGCCGACCGGCCACTGGCTGATGACCTTCGGCGCGAGCTGGAACCCGACCGAGATCGACGACCCGAACCTGCGCATCGCGGCCTGTGCGGGCGGCTGCACGATTACGGACCCGATCGACGACGAAGGTTTCGTGCTGCTCGACGGCAACCCGCTGCCGCACGCCCCCGAGGTGATCTTCAACGGCATCATCAACTGGCGCTCGAACCCGGCGAACAAGGGGCTCTTCGCGACCCTCGACTGGGCCTACTACTCGGAGAAGAACTTCTTCCTCTACGAGTCCGAGGAGTTCAAGGACGACAGCTTCGAGCTCGGCCTGCGCCTCGGCTACGCCTTCGCCCAGGGCAAGTACGAGGTCGCCCTCTTCGGCCGCAACATCACCGACGAGATCAACGTCCGCGGCGGCATCGACTTCAACAACCTCACCGGCTTCACCAACGACCCGCGGATCGTCGGCGTCGAGCTCCTCGCGCGCTTCTGATCACGGGCCGCGCCCAGAAACAGAGCCGCCCTCCGGGGCGGCTTTTTTTGCGTCGTTGGAACGTTCGAACGTTTGAACGTTGAACCTTCAATCGTTGGGCTCATCCGGAATTGCATGGAATGCAGGAGCTTAGACCCGCGTCCGAGTCCGCGTCCGAATGACAGCGACAGTCTCAGTGGCAGTTTCAGTGTCCGAGGGCCGCGTCCGTGGCAGCGTCCGTGGCAGCGAGCAGGCGGCGCGACCGCGGCATGGCCACCCCGGAGTCGTTCACACGGAACGATTCGAGGGATCGATTGAACCACAGAGGCACGGAGAACACAGAGAAGCCACAAAGAAAGATCATGACCTCGCTCGAAGACGATCTCTGGGTGGTCCTGCGATGGGTCGGGAACCCTCTGTGCGGCTCTGTGCCCTCTGTGCCTCTGTGGTTCAGACGGTTGGGCGGCATTCCGAATTCCGAATTCCGAATTCCGAATTCGACCGTTGCCCACCTCACGAACTCCCGGAGGAACCGAAAAACCAGGGCCGCCCATCGGGCGGCCCTGGCAACGTTCTGAAGTCCTGACGATCTAAGGTGTCAACGCCGTCGCTACGCTTTCGGCTTGAGCCAGCAGGTGAGTGCCGGCAGGAGCAGGATGGCGCCCGCCATGTTGAGCAGGAACATGAAGGTCAGCAGGATGCCCATGTCGGCCTGGAACTTGAGCGGGGAGAAGATCCAGGTGGCGACGCCGGTGGCCAGGGTGATGCCGGTGAAGACGACGCCGTTGCCGGTGATCTTGAGGGTCTTGCGGTAGGCCTCCTGGATGTCGAGACCCTCGGCGCGAAGGCTCTTGAAGCGGCTGTAGATGTAGAGGCCGTAGTCGACGCCGATGCCGACGCCGAGCGCCACCACCGGCAGCGTCGAGACCTTGAGCCCGATCTCGAGCATCGCCATGAGTGCGTACGAGAGAACCGAAACCAGCCCGAGCGGGATGCAGATCGCGAGTGCGGCCTTGAGCGAGCGGTAGGTGACCAGGCAGAGGACGATCACCGCCGCGAAGACCCACAGCAGCATCGGGAACTGAGCCGCCGACACCGCCTCGTTGGTGGCGGCCATCACGCCGACGTTGCCGGTGGCGAGCCGGAACTGGAGGTCGTCGGAGCCGTGCTGGGCGCCGAAGGCCTTGACCTCGCGGACGATGCGGTCGATGGTCTCGGCCCTGTGGTCGACGGTGTAGATGTAGATCGGCATCACGCTGCAGTCGCCGTTGAGGAGGCCGGTCGAGGTGTCGATGTAGGTGACCGACTGGGACATCATCGACTGGTTGCGGGGCAGGGCCCGCCACTCGAGGCTGCCCTCGTTCCAACCCGCATTGATGACCTTGGCGACGCCCGCGACGCCGAAGACCGACTGCACCCCGGGCACGTTCTTCATGTGCCACTCGAAGTTGTCGATGATCGTCATGGTGTCGTACTCGGTGCAGGCCTCGGGGTCCGACTCGATGATGACGGTGATGACGTCGACGCCGATCGAGAAGTGGGAGGTGATGACGTCGGTGTCGATGTTGTACACCGAGTCCGCCCGCAGCTCGGGGACGCCGGCGTGGAGATCGCCGATCTTGACCTGGGTCGCCTTCCAGCCGCCGACCACGAACAGCACCGCCGCGACGGCGATGACGACCGCGGCCCGGCGCGGGGTGGCGACCGTGGCGAGGGAGCTCCACACCCGCGACATGCGATCGGCCCGGAGGTGCAGGCGCTCGAGGTCGATGTGGCCGGGGTGGACGTAGGACAGCAGCACCGGGATGAGAATCAGGTCGGTGAGGATGATGACCCCGACGCCGAGGCTCGCGGTGATCGCCATCTCCTGGATCATGCGGATCTCGATCAGCATGATGGTGATGAAGCCGATGGTGTCGGTGAGGAGGGCGATGCCGCCCGGCACGATGAGGCGGCGGAAGGTCGTGCGCGCGGCCGGCAGGCTGTCCGCGCCGTCGAAGACCTCCGCCCGGAAAGCGCTCACCATCTGGACGCCGTGGCTGACGCCGATCGCGAAGACCAGGAAGGGGACCAGGATCGACATCGGGTCGATCCCGAAGCCGAAGAGGGTCAGCAGCCCGAGCTGCCAGACGACCGCCATCAGGGCGCAGCCGACGATGGTCGCCGTCAGCTTGAAGCTCTGCGAGTAGGAGTAGACGAAGATGGCGGTGATGAGGAACGCGATCAGGAAGAAGAGAACCACCCGTGTGGCGCCCGAGGCGATGTCGCCGATGACCTTGGCGAAGCCTATGATGTGGTAATTGAAGTCGATACCGACATCGTGGTTCGCGTACTTGGTGCGGATCGCCTCCAGCTGGGCCGCGACGTCGATGTAGTCGAGGCGCTCGCCGGTGTTGGGGTTGATCTCGAGGAGCTCGGCCGAGACGATCGTGGCCGAGAAGTCGTTGGCCACCAGGCGCCCCATGTAGTTCGACTTGAGGATGTTCTCGCGCACCACGGCGAGGCCTTCGGGAGTCGGCTCGAAGTCGTCCGGGATCACGTTGCCGCCCGAGATCCCGTCCTCGACCACCTCGGTGAAGCGGACGTTGGGGGTGAACAGCGACATCACCCGCGTTCGGTCGACGCCGGGGATGAAGAACACCTCGTCGGTGATCCGCTCCAGAATGTCGAAGAAGCGCGGCGTGAAGATGTCACCGTCGCGGGCCTTGATCGCGATGACCACGCGGTTGGCGCCGCCGAAGGCGTCGCGGTGCTCGAGGTAGGTCTTCATGTAGGGGTGCTTCAGGGGCAGCAGCTTGGCGAAGCCGGCATCGATCCGGAGGTGTGATGCCTGGTAGGCCATGAAGACCGTCAGCAGGCTGAAGATGGCGACAACCACGCGCCGGTTGTTGAAGATGGCATTCTCGATCCAGGTGACCATGGCCGCCTCCCTCCGCTCAGTGCGCGTCCGCGGTGAGCTCGCTCAGGGTCTTGACGGCGACCCCGAACTCGCCCACCAGCAGGAGCGACCCGTCAGCTGTTTCAGTGACCGCCTGGATCCCGCGGCGATTGAGGTGCTGGTAGCGCGTGAACGTGCGCCCGTCGTCCGTCGACACCAGGACCGTGCCGCCCAGACCGACGATGACGACCTCCCCGCTCGCGAGGCGCGCTGCGTCGGTGAGCATCGCGACCGTCCCGGTGTCGATCTGCTGCCAGGTCTCGCCGGCGTCCTCCGAGCGGTAGAGGTGGCCGCGGAGGCCGAACAGGAGCAGGGCTTCGTCGGCCAGAGGGAGCACGCCGAAGAAGGACCCGTCGTACGGGGACGGCAGGTCGTTCCAGGTCAGGCCGTCGTCGTCCGAGCGGTAGGCCATCCCCGCCTCCGCCGCCAGGTAGAGGGTTCCGTCGTCGGCGGCCCGGATCCGGTGCAGGTGGAAGTCATCCTCGCCGATCGGCGAGAAATCCCAGCTCAGGCCCGCGTCCTCGGTCACGAGGAAGGTCCCGTAGGCGCCGACGGCGTAGCCGGTCTCGGCATCGGCGAACCAGACGTCGAAGAGCGGCGCCTCGTCGTCCGGCGCCCAATTGACCCGCTCCCAGGTGGCGCCGCCGTCGCCGGTGCGCAGGATCACCGAGTCGTGCCCTGCGGCCCACCCGAGGCTGGCGTCGTGGAAGTACACGCCGGTGAGCGTGGACCTGGTGGGGACGATCCGCTGCTCCCAGGTCGCGCCGTTGTCCTTCGACACCAGCACATGGCCCCGTTCGCCGACCGCCACCAGGGCCTCGCCCGCCCGTGCCGAGTCCAGGAGCAGGGACCTGGACGCGAGAGGGGCGATCTGGGACAGGTCGACAGGGTCGTCCTCCTGGGCCGCGGCCGGAGCAGCGGCGGCCGTCACGAAGACCAGCACGAGCACCAGCAGCCACGGCTTCAGACACTGACGAGTGAGCCGCGGTCGAGGGGAGCCCAGCGCGTGGGCAGGCGAATGAGTCGAAGGCCCTGAAACCATCTGTCACGCTCCCGTCGCGAGTCGGCGACGCCGACGTGGAGTCAAAGAAAAGGACGGGCCGCTGCCGGCCCGTCCTGCGGAAGACCGAGCGCTCAGCGCACGCCCTCGCGCCGCAGCGCTGCAGGGGTGTAGTCCTCGAGAGTGCGCTTGATGTCGAACTCGTAGGGTGGGTACTCGCTCGAGAGGCCGATGGCCAGGTAGCGTCCGGCCTGGAGGTCGATGTGGGTCTCGATCGAGGTCCACACGCTGGGCACGTTGTAGTAGAGCATGGCGTGGCCTTCGGACACGCGCCACAGCTGGTCGCGGTTGTCGTAGACGTCCTCGATGACGATCTGCCAGCTGTCCTCGTCGAGGTAGAAGGTGCGCCGCTTGTAGATGTGGCGGGCATCGGCCTTCAGGGTCGCGTCCACGACCCACACCCGGTGCAGCTCGTAGCGCGCGTACTCCTGGTTCGGGTAGAGCGGCGTCAGGATGTCCTTGAACTTCACGGACGGGTCCTGAAGCTTGTAGGCGTTATAGGGAACGTAGACCTCTTTGCGGCCGACCAGCTTCCAGTCGTAACGGTCGGGAGCCCCGTTGAACATGTCGAGCTGGTCCGAGGTGCGCATCGAGTCGGCGGCGGTGCCGGGGTTGTCATAGGCCACGTTCGGGGCGCGCCGCACCCGGCGCTGGCCGGGGTTGTAGACCCAGGCGTTGCGGTGCTCGGCGACCTGGTTGAGGGTCTCGCCGACGAGCAGCACGCCGCCGGCCAGCCGCGCCGGCGCCATCACCTCCTGCTTGAAGAACAGGATCTTGTTGTTGAGGTCGGCCTCGGTCTTGCCGGCCATGCTGTAGAGCATGAAGAACTCGTCGCGGAACTCGACCAGGGTGTAGTCGCCGCCGCGCGTCGGCGCGGCCTGACCGATGGTGCGGGCGGCGCTGTCGGCGCGGTAGCGGAGGAGGTGGTTCCAGATCGCCTCCAGGCCGTTCTTCGGGATCGGGAACGGAATACCGTTGATCGCCCCGATCACGCCGTTGCCGCCCTCGGCGAGCTTCGCGCTCGCGGCGTTGGCGATGGTCTTGTCGTAGATATGCGCTGCGGGTAGGCGGCGCTGCGTCGGCTCGGGTAGACCTTCATCGTGTAGTCGGGGTAGGTCTTGAACAGTGCGACCTGACCCTCCGAGAGCTTGGCGGCGTGCTCGCCGACGTTCTTCGAGGTGATCGTGAACAGCACCTTGTCGTCGGCGTAGGGGTTGGTGTAGTGCATGCCGGGCTTCCAGCCGGCCGGCGGCGCCTTGAGGCCGCCGTCCCAGGCCGGGATCGTGCCCTCGGCGTTGCCGGCCTTGATGGCGCCCAGCGGCGTCAGCTCCGTGCCGAGCTTCGCGATTTCATTCGGTGCCAGCTGCGCCTCGAGCGGCGCGAAGAGTCCGGCTGCGAGCAGCAGCGCGCAGCCGAGAATGATCAGTGAGCTCTTACGCATCGTCATGCCTCCCTTGCCCTAGAACGCGTACTTGATGCCGACGGTCAGCGCCTTCACGCCCTCGACGAAGTTGCCGCCGGGCCCCGGGCTGACGCCCGAGACATCGTGCTGCCAGCCGAAGCGGGGGACCAGCGCCCACGGTCCGATCGCGTTGTCGTACTGGAGGCGGCCCGCCAGGCGGTAGCCCCAGGAGAAGTCGTCCGCGAAGTGCTCGGGAGCCTCCTCGGGCTTGCCGGCATGCGCGCCGCCCGGGGCTGCCATGAGCGGGTTACCGCTGGTGTAGGTGCCGGGGCCCTCGTAGCGGAGGACGTCCTTGTCGGGCATGTCGAAGACCCAGTTGAAGCCCGGCTCGAGCACGAGCAGGCCCTGGTTCGCGCCGAGGATCCGCGACCACGCCTTGGTGAGGGTGAACTGGAACTGAGTGGAGTCGTGCAGCCGGTAGCCCAGAATCTCCTCGGAGAACCCAGCGCCACCCGGGACGACCTGGTTGACGGCGGCGAGGCCTGCATTGATCGGCGACAGGGCCGCGAAAAGGAGCTCCACGTCATCGACCAGGTAGGGGGCGTCCTGGCGGTAGGAGACCTCGCCCTGGAAGGCGATGCCCGAAGTTCCGAGCTGGGCGTTCCAGCTCAGGCCGTAGAGCTTGATGTCCTCGGGGTAGGCAATGAAGTAATTTGCGGTCTGGGCATAGGCCGAGAGACCGGCCGCCGACGCGGCCTGCCGGGCGGCGGCGTCCACCTCCGGGCTGAGGCCCGGCGGCACGCCGAAGAACTGGTAGATCCGCAGCGCCGCAGCCGCCCCGGCCGCCGACGCTGCCTGCGCGCCGGCGACTGTGCCCGTGATGCCGTTCACGGTCGGCAGCCGGCTGTGGTAGTTGATGTAGTACAGCCCGAACTCGGTGCCTCCCAGCGAGGGCGCGAAGATCCGCAAGGCGAGGCCGTACTGGCCTCCGTCCTCGGGCTCGACGTCGGCGGCGCGGGGCACGCTCATGAACGGGTAGTCGACCGGGGGCTGGACGAAGAAAGGCGACTCGCCGGTGTCGGGGAAGCTGGCGAAGGCGAGGAAGACGTGGGTGCCACCCCGGCCAGCGAAGTCGTTGGTCGAGAAGAAGGTGCCCGGCGGGTCGATGACCGTCTCCTCCCACTCGAACTGGTAGTAGCCCTCGATCGCGAAGTTCGAGCTCAGATCGAGGGAGGCCGACACCAGGCCCACCGGCCGGTAGGCTTCCTTGAGCTCGGCTCCGGGGACCCGCAGGGCCGAGACGTCGACCGGGTTGGTGACGCCGATGCCGCCCGGGATGAAGGTGCTCTCGCCCCAGTTCAGCACCTGCCGGCCGGCGCGGATCTGGCCGCGGCCGAAGTCCCAGTAGGCGTAGGCGTCGAGCAGCTCGGTCCGGCTGCCGGCCCAGTCGATGGCCTCCTGGCTGAGCGCGGTGCGCTCGCAGCAGTTGTCGTCCTTGAGCTCGAAATCGTAGAAGCCGCTGCCGCGGACGAAGATGCCGAGAGTGTGGTTGCCGACCGGCACCGAGAAGTCGAGGTCGACGGTCGCCTTGACGGTGTTGCTGACGATGCCCTTGTCGAAGTTGAGGTTGCCGTCGTCACCGTTGACCGACCATGCGGTGCCGCCCTCGAAGGGGCTGATGATCGCCGGGTCGCGGTCCTCCATCCGGTAGAGGGCCCCCCACGACAGCGTGGTGTCGAGGTTGAGCTTGAACTTGCTGTCCCTCGGCGTCAGCTCGAAGGCATCGGCAGGCGCCGCCGAAACGACCGCCAGCGCCACCGCCAAGGCAACCAGGGCCGCCCTCCGGACGCGCAGCGTCCGCTCGGACTCCATTCTCATACTCATCTCCTCCCTCCAATCCTCCGTCCATACCGTCTGGCTGCGATCCATGAACGAATAAGCCCGCCGACGCGACTGTCGACGGGCCTGGGTTTGCGGTAACGGGTCGGCGGCTGCGGTCGGGTGGCGGCGGGCAGGGGCAGCGTCGGCTCGCTGCGAGCGGGTGCGAACGATCTCGTGCTCTCCGCGTCCGTCACAACGCCGCCCCCTGGTGGATCGATCAGCGGTTCGACAGCTCTGCTTCGTCACGAGTGACGGCGCGCAGCATAGCACAGGGCCGGCGTCAAACAGGGCCGCGGGGAGATTGAGACCGGAGCTTTCCGCTCTGTCGCGCGCCCGGCCCGTCCCACCTCAGGTTCCCGTCCGCTCGGCGGCCACGACCACGACCCGGACCCGGTGCTCGCTCATCCGCACCGGCTCCGCCTCCGGTGGCGGAATGGCGAGGAACTCGGCCACCGAGGCCACGACCTTCGAGTACCACACGGTCGCGGTCACGGTCAGCGGGCCTGGAGCGACCTCGGCTGGCAGCGTCCAGCTGTAGGTCTCGTTGACCGCCGCCAGCGGCTGCAGCCGGTAGTCGGGCCCGAAGGCCGCCGTGTTCCACTGTGCGATCGTCATCCGCCCCTGCGGGTCGAGGTAGGGGAGGCGGAAGATGCGGGCGCCGGCGGGAACCGGCGCGTCGCGCAGCAGCCCCTTGAAGTCCGGCAGGCCCTGGATGTCGCCGATGTCCTGGTAGGCCAGGGCGTCGGCCGAGGCGATGGTCCAGTCCTCGCCCTCGAATCCCTTGCGATCGACCGGCAGGCGGTAGCTGCGGCCGGCGGCGTCGACGGCGGTGACGTCGAGCCAGAGCAGGCGCTCCTCGGCCGAGCCCGAAGGAATCGAGTGCGCCGCCTTGGCGTTGACGACGGTCGCCGTGAGAACCAGCTCGCCGCCGGCGGCCGCGGTGTCGGCCGCAGCGTGGATGCGGATCTCGACGGCGCCGGCGAGCTTGCCGTCGTCATGGGCGCCGTGGAAGAGGTGCTGGCGGACGTCGGGGTGGTCCTGGCCACCCGCCTCCGGCGCCGAGTTCCCGGCCGCCTTCGGCATGTGGCAGTCCTGACAGACGATGCCCGCCCTCGCCTGCGGGCTCTCCTGCCACTCGAGGTGCGTCGCCTTGACCCACAGGCCCCAGGGGTCCTTCTCGTTGTGGCAGGTGCCGCAGAGCTCGGCGCTCGTCATGAAGGGGTTGACGGCGATCTCGTGGCCGGGGCTCTCGGTGCCGCTGCGCACCCCCTGCTGCACGTCGCCCGGCGCGACGATGAAGTTGAAGTTGTAGGGCACCTCGCCCTCGAAGCCGACGATGGAGTGGCAGAGGTCGCAGCTCACACCCTCGTTGGCGCGCGTTCCCTCGGCGGGGCGCTTCGGGGGGATGTCGCCGGCGAGGAAGGCGAGCGGCGCGTGGCAGCCGTTGCAGCCGGCCTTGACGCCGGCCACCTTCTCCACCTTCCCGGCGTGGGGCAGGGCGAGATCGAAGTACTCGATCTCGTCCCAGGGGTGGGTGAAGCTCTGGTGCATCAGCGACTGCTCGTACTGCCGGACGAGCCCGGTGTGGCACTCCGCGCAGCTTGAGTTGGGCTCGAAGCTCTCGTAGGGGTGGGCACCGAGGGCCGCGTCTCCAGCCGGCCCCGTGGCCCACACGACCAGGCTCAGGCTCGACACGATCACGGCCGACGCGAGCAACCAGCGGTGCTTCATGGCAGCCTCCTCGGGGCTCACGCTAGTCCGTATGATGATCGCTGTCAATTTGACCGGTTGTGGGAAAGTCTCCCGGAGGCAACCCGATCGAACATGGAAACGCAGCTGGGTTCGGATTTTGCATCGTTCAAAATTGGCCAGGTTCAGGTGCAATACAGCGGCGATCCCGGGTTGATCAGGGATTACATTTTAACCGGAATTGCCGGTGACCAGATTCAGACCCTTTACGAACTGGTGATCGACGGAACCCTTGGCGGTCAAAGGAATCAGTGGGAATACACCTTTACCGCTTCCGGGGCCTTTACCAAACGGGAGAAGATCATCGGGCGCAGCACGGATAACCTGGAATTCTGACATGCGACGCATCCTTTTCATCCTCGCCCTGCTGATCCCGGCGGCCGTCTCACAAGCCCAGCACAGCTACCGCCTGGGCATCCTGCCTGCGGTGAACCTGTCGGTTGACCTGGGCAAAGGCTGGAAGCTGAATGCCAAGGCCGAATCGCGGCAATCGATCCTCACGGGTCAGGCCGGCGAAGGTGCTGATGCGGGCTACGATTACCTGCTCACCGACCTTTCCGTCATCCCTTCCCGCAAGATCGGTCTGAACCATTCGGCTGCGGCGGGCTACCAGGTCCGTTTCCGCGACGGCTCCGTCAGTCACCGCCTGATCCAGCAGTTCACGCTGGTCAGCAAGTTCGATGCATTCCGGCTGGCCCAGCGTTTTGCCGCCGATCAAACCTTCCGGAAGGATACCGACCCCCT
>JALOKS010000189.1 GCA_025456385.1 Thermoanaerobaculales bacterium
CAGGTCGCCGAGTCGAAGGACCCCGTGAAGTCCCCGGAGAGTTCACCTGGCTCGGATTCGCGATCTCGCGTCACGGGGTCCCTCGACTCGCTCCGGCGCTGCGCGCCGTCGCTCGCTCGGGATGACAGCGATGGAAGGCCGCGCCTGCGCGCTGCCGCCAACCGCCTGGCGAGCAGGCCTGGAAGTTCTCAGTGCTGAGTGATGAGTTTTGAGTGTTGAGTTTTGAGTTGCCCCCGCCCACCCTCGATCACGGGCGGGCACCAGGTGAGTCAGAACTCAAAACTCACAACTCACAACTCACAACTGAAATCAGCGTCCCGCGTTGATGACGATCGCGGCGACCACGAACCAGATCGCCACGCAGGCGAGCAGCGGCCGGTCGCTGAGCAGGGCCTTCGTCGGGCTGCCGCCGGGTCGCGCCCAGCACGACGCTGATCGCGCCGTCGACCATGGGCAGGGTGTACTGCCCGAGCACCACGCGGTGGTTGCCGGCCCCCTCGCCGAGGACCACGAGCTCGGCGCGGCGCTTGCCGAGGGCGAGGTAGAGCGCGAGCAGGTAGGTGACCAGCAGCAGCCAGCGGGACACCGGCACCTCGATGGCGACCGCGCCGCCGACCACCCGCAGCACGAAGCCCGCCGCCACCACGAGCACGTCGAGGAAGACCGCGCGCTTGAGCGCCACCGAGTAGAGCAGCACGAGCGCGACGTAGCCGACCAGGACCAGCGGGAACCACCCCCCCAGCCCGACCGCGACCGCGACCGCCGCGGTGAACAGCACCGCCGCCGCCGCGGTCGCCTGCAGCGCCGAGACCGTGCCGGCGGCGATCGGGCGCTGCCGCTTGACCGGGTGGGCGCGGTCGGCCTCGCGGTCGACGATGTCGTTGATCAGGTAGGTGGCCGAGGAGGCCGCGCAGAAGGCCGCCGCCGCGAGCAGGATGCGCAGCCAGGCGTCGGAGTCGAAGATCAGTCCCGAGAAAACGATCGGCGCCAGCACGAAGCCGTTCTTCAGCCACTGCTCGGGGCGCATGCTGCGGAGGAGGCCGCTCACCGTCTCATTCTATCCCGGGCCCGAGGCCGGGGCCCGTCTGTCGCGCGGGGCCGCCGGCCGGCCCTCGGACCTGGATCCCGGAGAGCAGCCGCGCGCCGCCGCGGCGGCCCGGAGCGGTGATGCGTCCGCCCCGCCACCGGCCGGCCGGCCCTCGGACCTGGATCCCGGAGAGCAGCCGCAGACCGCCGCGGCGGCCCGGAGCGGTGATGCGTCCGCCCCGCCACCGGCCGGCGGGCCCGTGGCGGCTCAGCGCACGAGCGTGCTCGGCCGCACCAGATCGGCGCCGCGCGCGGCGACGCCGGGGAGCTCGGCCGCGAGCACGCGCACCGTCACCTCGTCGACGTGGCCGATGGCGATGATCTCGCCCTCGACCCGGCAGCGGTAGACCGCCTCGTCGAGCTGGCGCCGGATCGCCGCCGGGCTGCGCTCGTTGTCGAGGAAGACGTGCCGCCGCCCGAAGGGGACGCCCTGCGCCCGCGCCGCCAGCTCGGCCGTCGTCTTCGTCGTCGTCCGCGAGTCGATGAAGGCGAGATCGCGCGCGCTCAGCTCCTGCATCACCCAGGTCATCGTCTTGAGGTCCGCGGTCGCCCGCGAGCCCATGTGGTTGTTGACGCCGACCGCGAAGGGCACGCTGGTCGCCGCCGAGTGCACCGCCGTGCGCAGCGAGGCGGTGTCCATCGACACCAGGATCGCGCCCGGCCCGGGGTCGTTCGCCGGGTAGTTCTCGGGCTCCATCGGCAGGTGCAGCCAGACCTCGTGCCCCGCCTTGTGCAGCGCGCTGGCGGTCTCGGTCGACTTCGGCAGGAAGGGAAGCACCGCCACGCCGACCTCGTCGGGCAGCGCGATCACCGCCGCCACGAGGTCGAGCTTCTGGCCGGCGTCGTCGAGCAGGATGGCGAGCGAGCCGCGCGCGCCCGGAGCGGGCTGCGGCCGCGGCGTGGCCGTCGGCTCGACGACCGGCACCGGCGTCGGCGTCGCCGTTGCGGCCCGCCGCTCGGCGACCCGCAGGCGGAGGACGAAGACCTCGGGACCGAGGTCCACGCGCACGCCGACCTCGGCCGGGGCGAGATCGGCGGGGACCACTAGCGGCGCCCCGCGGGCCGCCCCTTCGAGCTGCAGATCACCGATGAAGCCGTCGCGGGCCTCGCGGTTCGGGAAGGTGAAGCGCCAGGTGCGCTCGAACACCCCGTCGACCTTGCGGATCGGGTCATCCTTCGCGAGCGCGTCGCCGCGCACCCCGCGGGCGCCGGCGAGCTCCACAAGGCGCTCCTCGATCGGCCTCTTCTCGGCCCGGGGCTCCCGCCAGACCAGCCACGCCGCTGCCGCGAGCGCCACCGCGGCAACCAGCAGCCACGGCGCCAGCGCGCGTGCCCTGGCGGCGAGCGACCTCCCACTGCGGCGCGAGCTCCTGCGCGCGGTCATCGCTCAGGCCGCCTTCTCGAGCTCCCGGCCCAGAATCTCCAGCGCCCGCTCGAGCGCCGGATCCCCCTCGCCGTCGGCCGCCGCCTCGACCGCCTCGTCGGGCTCGATGCCGTTGCCGCTGATCGGCTGCCCGTCCGCGCGCAGCCACTGGCCGACCGGCATCCACACCGCCACGTCGCCGTCGCGCGCCAGGCTCATGTACGGCGCCTGGCCGCCGGTCTTCTGCCCGACGAGCACCGCGCCGTGGCGCTGCAGCGCCGAGGCGAGGATCTCGCCGGCGCCGACGGTGCCCGAGCCCACCAGGACCAGCGGCGGCTGCCGCGCCACCGTTCCGGCGGTCGCGGCGTAGCTCCGCGAGCCGGCGCGGCGGCCCTGCCACCCGCCGAGCACGCCGTCGTCGACGAAGGCGTCGGCGAGGGCGATGGCCTCCGCCTCGAGACCCCAGTGCAGCTCGCGGAGGTCGAGGATCAGCTTCCCGCCCTCAGGCACCAGGGCGGCGATGGCCGCGACCGAGCTGTCGGCGAGCGCCTCCACCCGGACGACGGTCGCGCCGTCCCGCTGCTCGGCCGATGCCGGCCGCAGCGTCCACTCGCGCGGCTCGAGCACCACCTCCCGCCGCTCGTCGACCTCGCGGTCGAGCACCGTCAGGCGCACCGGCTGGCCGCGGCGCTCGTGGTCCATCAGCTCGAGCCGGATCTGCCACAGCGGCCGCCCGCGGCTGTTGACGCCTTCCACCAGCTCGATGACCTCCCAGGCGACGAGCCCCGCCGCCTCGGCCGGCGAGCCCGGAAAGACGAACTGCACCGCCGCCGCGCCGAGGCGCGAGCTCAGGCCGAAGCCGAAGGGCGGCGGCGAGGCGACGAGCTCCAGGTAGTCGTCGACCCGGTCCGGCGGCAGCACCGCCGCCGAGCGGTCCAGCGGCTCGACCAGCCCGGCGTCGAGCGCCATCGACAGCGCCTCCTGGTTGAGCTCGTCGACATACTCGGTCTCCACCAGGTGGATCACCTCGGCGAGGTTACCGAGGGCGCGGAACAGCACGTCGGTTGTGCCGCGGCTCGCGAGCAGAGCCCCCGAGAACAGCATCACGACCGCCATCGACACCGCCAGGAACACCGTGCGGGTGCGCGTCATGTTCAGGACGATCCCCCCTTCAGCTGCAGCCACCGCCTCGGGTCCTCGGGCTTCTGGTCGACCCGGAGCTCGAGGTAGACGTTGCCGCCTTCGACCGGCGGCGATGCGAGCCCGAGCCTCATGCCCATCGTCACCCGCTGGTCGACGCGGACGTGGATGGTAGCAAGTCCCGCCACCAGCGAGTACACGCTGTTGCCGTGGTCGAGCACCACCATGTTCCCATAACCCTTGAAGTGGGCCGCATATGCCACCACTCCGGGGAACACGGCCGAAACCTCCGAGCCGCTCGGCGCGCCGAAGCGGAGCCCGTTGCACACCGTGTAGGTGTCGTACTTCGGCTGCCGGTGCCGGCCGAAGCCCTGCACCACCGGGCCCTCCGCCGGCCAGGGCAGGGCGCCGCGGTAGCTGCGGATGTCCTCGCTGCCGGTGAACCGGTCGCGCGCCGCCAGCAGCCCGACCAGGCGCTCGAGCGCGGCCTCGCGCTCGCGGAGGTCCTCGAGGCTCGCGCCGGTCGAGCGCCGGCTCGCCTCGAGCCCGGCGAGGCGCCGGGCGACGCGGTTCCGCACCGCCTCGAGCTCCGCCCGCCGCGCCTCGAGCTGCTCCGAGTCCGCCCGCGCCTGCGACAGAGTCAGGCTCAGCTCGGCGAGCCGCCGACCGTGGCGCACCCTGATCTCCTGGTACTCCTCGACCAGCCGCAGCTGACCCGCGGTGAGGACCGACACCGTGCCGACCGCCGCCTCGAGATCTCCGCCCCGGTAGGCGTCGACGAAGAGCTGCAGCGGGCCGGGCCGCCCGAGCAGCGCCATCAGCTCGAGGTGCCGGTCGAGCTGCCCCCGTCGGGCCGCGAGCTCCTCCGACAGCCCCGCCGCCTCAGCGCTCAGCCTGGCCGCCTCCTCGTCGCCGCCCACCAGCTGCAGCTCGACCTCCCGCACCCGCGCGTCCGCCAGCTCGAGCTCCGCGTCCAGCTGCCGGCGCTCCCGCTCCACGGTCTCGGCCTCACGCGCCAGCGCGCCGAGCCGCTGCTCGAGCTCGCTGATGCGGCTGCGGACCGCGTCGAGCTGGTCGTCGGTCGGCGAGGCCGCCGAGGCGCCTCCGACTGCCAGCGCCAGGAACGCCGCCGCCACCGCGGATCCGAATCGTGCGACCCCACTCATCGTCGCCTATTGTATCGGGAATCAGGGAGATACGGACCGGCAGCCGGGACCGGTCGCAGGACCCTGCGCCGCGTGAGCGCAGGCTCGCGCCCGCTCCCCTCGTCATCCCGAGCGAGGGCCCGCCCCAAACTGTCATCCTGAGCGAGGCGACCGGCGGCCCCACCCCCTGTCATCCTGAGCGAGGCGACCGCAGGTCGCCGAGTCGAAGGATCCCGGGCCGCTTCGAGCGCATTCCGCGGTCGGGTCCGCGATCCGCCTTCACGGGGTCCCTCGACTCGCTCCGGCGCTGCGCGCCGTCGCTCGCTCGGGATGACAGGAGCGCGCCGTCATCCTGAGCGAGGCGACCGCAGGTCGCCGAGTCGAAGGACCCCGTGAAGTCCCCGGAGAATGCTGGGTGCCCAGCCTTGCGATCCGGCCGCATGGGGGCCTCGGCCCGGCCGGGAGAGCGGGCCTCTTCCCCCTGTCGGATATACTTGACGGACGTCGAGTGGCGAGGTGAGCGATGGCCGAGTACCTGTCCTACGACATCCACCTCCTGGGCCTCAAGGATGCTTCGAAGTCTGGCCGCCACCGCTTCGCGACCACGATGGAGCGCCTGACGGGCCGCAGTCGCGACGAGTTCGACGACGTCTTCCCGTCGTCGGTGCTGCCGGTCTTCCAGGCGCTCGACAAGGAGCGGGCGCAGAAGATCGTCGACAGCCTCGGCACCGCCGGCATCCTGATCGAGATCCGGCCCTCGGCCAGGGCGCCGATCGAGGACGAGGGCGAGGTCGAGCCGGGCACCCGCCACTGCCCGGCCTGCAACGCCGTCCAGCCGGCGACCGCGGTCGAGTGCAGCCGGTGCGGCGTCGTCTTCAAGAAGTTCGAGCGCGAGCAGCTGCTGCGCATGCAGAAGGACCACACCCTCGAGCAGGCGATGATCAAGGCCATGCAGCTGCGCGAGGAGTGGACGCAGCGCGCCAACAAGTACCTCGAGTCGCGGCCCCTCA
>JALOKS010000190.1 GCA_025456385.1 Thermoanaerobaculales bacterium
TGAACAGGAAGCCGAGGAGGGGGAAAAGAGGGATCAGGAAGAGGAACGGGCGCATGTCACCCCACAGGCCGTCGGGCCGGGCGGATCATATTTGATGGCCCGGAAGACCGTCAAGCCAAGCAATTGCATCATCTTGGACGGCCGCTTCGAGCTCCTCGAGATCCGCTCCTGGGAGACGAGCGAACTCGCCCGGGATTCCGCGCGGTGGCGGCTCAGAGCTGCCGAAGGAACCGCTTGACCTCGTCGTGACGGCCCACGCGGACGAGAGTCAGCGTCCCCGGCTCGAGGGCGAAGACGATACGTAGCCCGAGGCCGACGCGGGCCTCCCAGATCCCGCTGGAGTGGAGCTTGCGCACTCCGAGCCCCGCGTGGCGGTGAGGGGCGCCAAGGGCCTCGGGAAGGGCGAGGATCGCCTCGAACACCGCCGGACGAAGGTCTTCCCTGAGGCCGGTCACGTCGCGCTGGAATGCCTCGCCGAGGGCGATCCTCATCGCCGCGAGCGCGCCCCCCTTCGTCTCGGTGGAGAGGACCGACGAGGCCCTGGCCCCCGCGGCGCGGAACCGAGATGGGCGACCGCCTCGGCGGGTCCCTCGAAAGTCAGGTTCGCCCCGTTCGCCCGCTCTGCCGCGATGAGGCTCCACAGCCGTTCCGCCTGCGGGTCCGTGAGCCGCGGCGCGAGCTCGAGGTCCTCCGCCGAGACCGGAACGATGGCCGCCACGAGGCGCGAGCCACGCATCAGCACGACCTGCTCGCCCCGCTCGGCCGCGTCGACGAGGGCGTTCAGCCGGGCCTTCGCCTCCCGAATCGTCACGGTTTGCATGGGCGATTTTGGACCTCTTGTCGAGTCCCTGTCAAGGGACCTCTGACAGAGGCCGGCCCCCTTCTTTATTGCCGCGCCCGGAATAGGGCAGCGGCGTTGGCGAAGGGGTGGGTAGGGTGCGGGTATACCGGTTTGGCAAGCGGTCGCGAGATCGAGCGTCCGGGGTCTCCGATCGGACCCGCGCGCGCCAGCTCGGCAAGCTGCTGGCGAAGCTCTTCCAGCTGGCGGAGGTCCACTCGGTTTGTCTGGCTGGCGAACGAGCGCGGCCGCTGAGCCTCACGCGCTGACCGACCTGCGAGCGTTCGCGAGCAGACGAGGCTAGGGTTTTGCCACCGCGTCGCCCTCCTGGGTGGTGACCGTGAATCTCCTGAACCGTCCGTAGCGTGCCACGCCCTTGAACGGGTCCGGGAACGTCCGCTGCTTTGCCCCCTCCACGTCCGCGTATTCCTCCCGCATCTCCGAGGGCACCCACATCGCCAGCGCCGGTTCGGGCCGGTAATCGGCGGTCACGCGCGCCTTGGCCTCAGGGCCGAAGTCGAACTCGACCTCGCTTCGCACCACGGTTCCGCGTGAGGGACTCACCCAGAAGCGACCCTTCGCCGGCCGGTCCGAGTCTCCCGACCCCCTGACCAGCGTCGGCCGCGACATCTCCCGGAACCCCAGCTCGACGACCTCCGTCGCGGCGATGGTCTTTCGCTCCCCGAGTCGGAACTCGAAGCGGGGCTGGTTGTCCGGCAGGAGGAATACCAGTGGCAGGGTCGGCAGGTTCACCGTCCGATTCACCGGGCCGATGTTGTACGCGGCACTTGCCGCCAGCAGCCTCTTCGCCTGCTCATGCGCATCGGGGCGGGGCTTCGAGAACAGCTCGACCAGCCGCTCCATGTGGTCGCGCACCGGCCTGCCGTCCACCTCGAAGACATCGCGGTAGCTGGCCCAGGGAAACTCGCCCGCGAGCCGCATGAACACGAGGTCGGCGCGTGTCGTCTGTTTCTTGTGGTCCTTCTCCGTGACGCGCACCCTCGTGAGGTGTCGACGGCGGTCCTCGTCCGTGTGCTGGCTCGGGTCCAGGCTGAGCTCACCGTGCGGCCCCGGTCGCTCGGTGCGCTGTACCGTGATCTCGAGGTCCTGGGTGTAGGTCTCCTCGACCACGAGGTAGTGGAAGCCCTGCTCGTACTCCACCACGTAGTCGCCGGCGCGCTGCAGCGCCTGTACCAGCTCGGGGCCGTACAGCGCAGCCGGGTCGGGCCCGCGCGCGGCCGGTGGGGCAATCGGGGAAGGTGCCGCCCCGGCCACGTCCGCCTCCGCCGCGCGCTCGAGCCGGTGGAAGCCCGAGAACTTCGCCGTGGCCTTCGAGGGCTGGCCGAACAGCGATCGCTCTCCCGGAAGGTCCTCGTACTTCTCGCGCCTTTCGACGGGGACCCACATGCCGAGCGCCGGGTCCTGGCGGAACTCCACCGAGACGAAGGCTCGCGCGGACCGGGGCGCGAACCGGAATTCCAGCTCGCTGCGCACGAGCGTGCCGTGGGCAGGGTCGATCGACAGCCGGCCGCTGGCGGGGAGTGGCTCGCCGTCGGACTGGTTGAGGAGCGTCGGCCTCGCGACCTCCTCGAAGACGACCTCGACGGTGTCGACGTTCTCGACCCTGCGCTTCCCGGCCTGCTTCCAACCGAAGCGCGGCTGGTTCTTCGGGTGCAGGATGGCCAGGCCGATCGTCGGCTCGTTGAGGTTCCTCATGCAAGGGCCGACGGTGTAGCGGTTGTCGCTGTCCGCGAGCAGCCCGCGGGCCTGACGCTCGGCCTCGGCCGCGGGCAGGCCCGAGAAGAGCCGCGCAAGCCGCGGCTCGCGGTCCCGTATCTTCTCATCGTCCACCTCGTAGACGTCGCGGAAGAAGCTCCAGCCCTCGCCGCTGGAAGACCGTACGAAGGCCACGTCGGCCTTCGTCGACCGCAGGCACCACGGCTTGATGGCGCAGGTCAACGCGAGATGCCTCGCCGACCCCTCGACACGCTTGACGATGCGGCCGTCCTCGGGCACCAGAACCCACTCCCGGTACTCCTCCTCCGCGGCGACGTCTCGGAAGCTCTGCTCGTACTCGAGCACGTACCGGCCCGCGCGCTCGAGTACCGGCTCTAGCGCCGCGGGTACGGGGGGCGCCTTCGCGACCGGAGTGGCTGGCACCGGCTGGTTGGCCGCAGATGCGGGGTCGCCCCGCCGGTGGATCTCGAACGACGTGCGGCTCTCGGCCGTGTCCTTGCCGGTGCTGACCGTGGCCACGACCTCGTAGCGGCCGGCGGGCAGGGAGCCTACCGTGATGCCGCCGACCCAGTCCCGGCGGCCCTCGGCGTCCGGCGCTGGCAGCGCGGGCGTCAGCTTCTTGACGCTCTCGCCGCCGCGTCGCAGCTCCACGCGCAACTCGGGCGTCGTGCCCGCTGCGCCATAGATTGGCAGCAGCAAGGGAACCTCATGCGTGTCGGGCGGCAGTGTGGCCGTGCCGAGCTCGGGCTGGATCGCGACGCCGCCGACGGTCAGCGGGTCGGGACCCGCCGCCGGATCCGCCGGTTCCGCGGTGCGGACGACCGTCAGGCTGCCGAGGGCGAGGCTGCCGGCAGGGGCCGCGACGTCGGCCGCCGTGCGCGAAGTGCTGAGGCGGCCGGTCTGCCGGTCCTGCAGCGCCGCCTCGACCGTATAGCGGCCCGGGGGCAGCGGGAGCAGCCGGCGGAACACGAATTTCGCCTCGCGCGGGCGGCCGGCCGGGTCGAGCCTCCCATCGACCGGCCAGTCCTGGGAGAGCCGCGCGACGGCGCGTCCCGTCGCGTCCTTGATCAGCGCCAGCAGCGCGAGATGGGCGCGGTACGTGCCGGCGTCGGGGTCGCGCGCGATCCCGACCGCCGAGGCCGGGACCTGCGCCAGGAACACGACCTCGCGCTCGCCGCCGCGCGGCGCGAACTGCAGCAGGCCCGCTTCGTGCTCGAACGCGAGCGGAGGATCGGTTTGCGCGAGCGCGGCCATCAGCGGCAGCTCGAAGGTGGTCAGCATCGGCGTGCTGGCGGCGGTGGCGTAGTAGCCAGAGCGCGTGCGCACGCGCACGCCCGGCCGAAGGACCTTGACGCCGATGCGCCGGAACCTGCCGTCCTGCGCCGGGTTCGGCGGCGTGTAGGCCATCTCGTAGTACTGCCCGAGCTCCTGGACGACGGCCGCCAGGCGCGCGCCGAGGTCGTTGCTGTCCTCGATCGCCAGCCCGCCGGTGTCCTTGGCCACGTGCTCGAGGAACCGTCCGCTGAGCTGATGCAGGGCCAGGGGGCTCTGGGCGATGCGGCCCCCACCCGCGTCGCCGCGCTCGGTGTCGACGGTCGCCGGCGCACTGATGCCGCGGCCGCCGCTCGGAGGGCCCGCCGCGCCGTACTGGCTGATCGCGTCGTCGAACGCGCCGCGCCCGCCGACGCGGGCCGGCCTCAGGCCGCGTACGTCGGCGGTGTAGATGGTGACGTTGGCCCGGTTGGCGGCGCTGACCATGGCGTCGTAGGCGACACTCGTGCTCTCCGGCGCCTCGTAGTCCACACCGAAGTAGATGACGGACTTCCTCCCGCGCACGGGTGCGAGGCTGCGCGAGATTGTGATGAGCGCGTAAAGCGAATCGTAAGTCTGCACGCGCTGCGACAGCTCGGCGAGGTCCGCCGCCACTGCCGGGCTGATGCTGGTCGCCAGGTCCTGCGGCACCGGCGCCAGGTCCGGCGGTCTCTGGGCTTCGGCAGGCGGTGTCGACGGCGGTGGTGCCGTCGCCTGCTTGTCGGGGGCGGCGGAGGCGCGGCTGCGGGCGTCGTCGCCGAGGGTGGCGTCCTGCACGGCCGTGCTCAGCTCCTGCGGGTCGGCCGTGAACGTCCGCAGCATGCGCGTGCCCTCGGTGTAGACCTTGAACACGGCGAACCAGGTGTTCGGAGGGAAGCGCTGCTTCAACAGGTCGAGGGCGCCCTGGCGTGCGTACGGTGCCAAGGCGACGGTCAGCTTGTCGAAGAGCAACACGACGAGGTTGGCCTGGCTCGGCGCCGCCGGCGCCTGATCCCCTGGCTGCGGGACGCCGGGCGGGGTCGGCGTGGCCGCGGCCGGTCCACCTGCCGCGCGCACAAGGCGAAACGACTGGACTTGGCAACGCCGACCGTCCTCGAACACCTGGACGTCCTCGAGCCTGAGGTCTGCGACCGGCCGGCCCTTGCCGTCCTTGGCCACCATGTCCAGCAGCACCACCTGCGTGTCTGTACCGAAGGTGGGGGGAACCTGCTGCGGCCCTGCGAGGCTGACGCGGGCCGGCGCTACCCCGAGCAGCATCGCGGCGCCCACGATTCGGACCATCCTTCGGAGCATCCGCTCCTCCTCCCGTCTGGTATCCCCGTCCGGGCAGGCCTTGTGCGTGTCGTGCCACTCCACGTTCGATCCTCCGACGAGGGTGCGTCCTCCCAAGGCAACGGCGTGTCCGTCCCAGGCGACGCCCGTTCGCATTGATCGCGACGTTCTACTCAAACGCGCCGCGGCTCAGATCACCTCTCCTGACGACTGCAAGTTGTCTGCCGGCGGACTGCCCCTACCCCGCCCGCAATCTGCCCACGGGGCCTCCGAGCCGCCTAATCGTGCTTCGTCCGTCCCGCGAGCAGGTCGACGACGTGCGGCAGGAGCGGGAGTAGCGCCTGGAGGCCGCTGCGGACGCCCTTCGGGCTGCCCGGCAGGTTGACGATCAGGCAG
>JALOKS010000191.1 GCA_025456385.1 Thermoanaerobaculales bacterium
CGGCGTCGCCAAGCCGGTTCACGCCGAGGCCGTGGTCGGCGCGGGGGCATGGGGTGCGACGCGCGCGACCGTGGACGGCGGCTGGGTGTGGACGGCGGCAGTGCAGTCGCCGGGCGCCTCCGGGCTCCGCCTGCGGCTCCGCGGCCTCCGCCTGCCGGCGGACACCGAGCTCTTCGCCTACACCGAGGCGGGGGCGCTCGCCGGGCCCTTCAGCGGCAACGGGCCGCGCGGCACGGGCGAGCTCTGGCTGCCGGCTCTCCCCGGGGACACCGCCTACCTGCAGCTGCGGCGGTACGGGCCGGGCGGGCCGGAGCCGACCGCGCAGGCGTCCTTCGTCCTCGACGCCGTCGGCCACCTGGGCGCTGCCTTCGGCGCCGCTGCCGCCGGCGCCAAGTCCTTCTGCGACTACAACGCGTCGTGCATCGTCAACCTGAGCTGCGTCGAGCCGGCGCCGGCGGTGGCCGACGCCCGCGATGCGGTGGCGCTCATGCTCTTCGTCGACGAGCCCTACCTCTATGCCTGCTCGGGCGGCCTCCTCAACACCACCGCGAACGACGGCACGCCGTACTTCCTGACCGCCAACCACTGCCTGAGCACCGGCGAGGTCGCCGCGACCCTGGAGACCTTCTTCCAGTGGTCGGTCGACTGCGGCGCCCCCTGCCCGGAGCAGTGGGGCACCCCGATCGGCGTGCCCTCGCTGCTCGGTGCGGAGGTGCTCGCCACCGACCGCGTCGGCGACTACACCTTGCTGCGGCTCGACGCCGCGGCGGCGCCGCCGGGGACCGTGCTGCTGGGCTGGACCAACGAGCCGGTCGCCTTCAACCACGAGCAGCCGCTCTACCGGGTCAGCCACCCGGCGCTGGCGCCGCAGGCCTACTCGGAGCACCGGGTCGACACCGGGGCCACCGCCTGCCTGCAGTGGCCGCGGGGCTCGTGGATCTACAGCCGCGACGTCGTCGGCGCCACCGAGGGCGGCTCGAGCGGCTCGCCGGTGGTCAACGCCGACGGCCTGGTGGTCGGCCAGCTCTCCGGCTCCTGCGGGCTGTTGGCCTGGTTCCCGTGCCTGAGCCGCTGGCACGCGACCGCCGACGGCGCCTTCGCGAGCTACTACGGCGAGGTCGAGCCGTGGCTCGACCCGGGCTCGGTCTGCAGCGACGACGACGACGGAGACGGCTTCATCGCCGTTGCCTGCGGAGGCGACGACTGCGACGACGCGGACCCGTCGGTCAACCCTGGAGCGGACGAGGTCTGCGACAACGGAATCGACGACGACTGCGACCTCGCGATCGACGGCGAGGACCCGGACTGCAGCCTGTGCCTGCCGGCCGGCGCGGCCTGCAGCAGCGGCGTGGAGTGCTGCTCGGGGCGCTGCCGCTGGCTGCTGCGGACCTGCAGGTAGTCCGGGCGAGGGTCTCCCGAGGGCCTGCCGCCCGCGCCGCTCAGCCGACGGCGCCGAGGACCTCGTCGAGGGCGGCGAGGGTCGAGTCGACGTCGTGCGCCTGCAGGACCAGCGGCGGCTTGATCTTGAGCACGTTGTGGTGCGGCCCGTCGGTCGAGAGCAGGAAGCCGCGCCACTTCATCTCGTTGATCACCAGGCCGGCCTCGGATCCCGCCGGCTCGAGGGTGCCGCGGTCGCGGACCAGCTCGACGCCGAGGAAGAGGCCGCGCCCGCGCACGTCGCCGATCAGGGGGTGCCGCTCCTGGAGGGCCCGCAGGCCGGCGGTGAAGCGGGCCCCCAGCTCGAGGGCGTGCTGCTGCAGGCCCTCGCGCTCGATGACCTCGAGCACCGCGAGCCCGACCGCGCACGACACCGGGTTGCCGCCGAAGGTGCTGAAGAACTCCATCCCGGTGTCGAAGGAGGCGGCGACCGCGGGCGTGGTGATGACCGCCGCCATCGGGTGGCCGTTGCCGATCGGCTTGCCGAGGGTGACGATGTCGGGCACCACGCCCTCGGTCTCGAAGGCCCAGAAGTGGCTGCCGACGCGGCCGAAGCCGACCTGCACCTCGTCGGCGATCAACAGGCCGCCGGCCCCGCGCACGAGCTCGGCGGCGGCGCGGAGGAAGCCTTCGGCGGGCACGACCTGGCCGCCGCAGCTGATCAGCGGCTCGGCGATCAGGGCGCCGAGGCGGCCGCCGCCGCGTTCGATCGCGGCAATCGCCGCCCGCACCTCGTCGGCGTAGCGGAGGCCGGCGAAGGGGCCGAGGTGCGGCCCGCGGTAGGGGTCGGGCATCGGCACCTTGTGGGCGTGGGCGGCGAGGCCCGTGCCGCCCGGCCCCTCGCACTTGTAGGGCGAGATCTCGACCAGCGACGGCGAGTGCCCGTGGTAGGCGTGGTCGAGGACGATCAGCTCCTTCGATCCGGTGTGCGCCCGCGCGAGGCGCAGCGCGAGGTCGTTGGCCTCGGTGCCGGAGCAGACGAAGAAGCAGACGCTGAGAGGCTCCGGGAGCCTGGCCGTCAGGCGGAGCGCGTACTCGGCGAGGTTGTCGTGGAGGTAGCGGGTGTTGGTGTTGAGCTCCGCCATCTGCCGCTGCGCCGCCTCGACGACCCGCGGGTGGCAGTGGCCGACGTGGCAGACGTTGTTGACGAGGTCGAGGTAGCGGCGGCCCCCCGCGTCGTAGAGGTACGGGCCGCGGCCGCGGGTGATCTTGAGGGGCTCGGAGTAGGCGAGGCTGATGTTGCGGCCGAGGTGGCGGCGCCTGACGGCGACGATCTCCTCGGCGCTGCGGGTCGGGGGGGTGGCCGGCGCGCAGGCCTCCTCGAGGCGCTGGCCGGCGCGCTCGCGGTCGAGGGCCGACAGCCGCTCGAGGAGGCGCCACACCGGCTGCACCGAGATCTGCAGGTACTCGTTGTCGGGCTCGGTCTGCAGGCGGCCGGCGGCGATCAGCACCGACGCGCAGAGGCGCGCGACCACGAGGTCGAAGAGCAGGGCCTGCTCGGCCGGCGACAGCGGCCGCACCGCGTGGTAGCCGGCCACCACGCGCGCCGCGTCGGACACCGGCTCGTCGCGGTCGAGCATGAGGTAGGCGCAGGCCACCGCCAGCTCCGCCACGGTGACGGTGTGCAGGATGTCGCCGAAGTCGATGAGGCCGGCGAGCGTCGGCCGGCCGCCGGCATCGCTCGCGACCAGCAGGTTGTGGTCGTTGGCGTCGTTGTGGATGACGCTGCGCTCCAGGGGCGCGAGCCGCGGCAGCACCCGGCCGCGGAAGTGATCGAGGTGCCGCGCGGCCAGAGCGCGCCGCGGGGCTCCCTCGACGTGCTCGAGGGCGGGCGCGAAGCCTTCGATCCGCTCCAGGTCCCAGATCAGGTCCCGGTGCGCGCCCGGGTGCTCGAAGCCGCGCAGGGCGAGATCGAGCCGGGCGAGCGCGCGGCCGATGCCCTCGAGCAGCTGTGGCGAGCGCTCGCCGACGTTGACGAGCGGCGTCCCGTCGAGGTAGGTGACCAGCCGCGCCAGGCCGGGGCCGGCCGGGCCGTTGACCGGCACCAGGTCGAGGCCCTCGCGGTCGCGTATGACCTGCGGCACCAGCCGCGCGACGGGCGTGTCGGCGAGGAAGCCGAGGGCCCTGACCTGGCACTCGACGGCCGCAGGGTCCGTCCCGCCGGGCGAGACCTTGAGCACCCGGCGCTCGCCGGCAGCGGTGACGAGGACGAAGTTGCGGTCGACCTCGCCGGCCAGGGTCTGGGCCCGCGCCTCGAGGCCCCAGTGCTCGCGCGCGATGCGCTCGGCATCCTCGGCAGCGAACCGCGGTCGGTCTCCGCTCATGGCTGCTCTGCGACAGTGGGCGCCGGGGCGGAACGACGGTATGTCATCTTGAAATTCTACCGTGGCGCCGCACGAACAACGCGCGGCCCCGGGGGCCGCGCGGGTCATGGTTGTGGCGTGGCGGCTCAGCCGTCGATGGCAGCGAGCAGGACCTCCACCGCCTTTTCGAGCTGCTGGTCGCGTCCGGCCGCCTCGAGGGCCGGGTCGTTGTCGATCTCGACGTCGGGATCGAGGTGCTTGTTCTCCATGAGCTCGCCGTCGTTGTCGAGGTAGCCGACCATGGGGATGCCGAAGGTGAGGCTGCGGTCCTGCAGGGTCTCCCACCACACCGAGGTGCAGGTTCCCGGCACCTGCATGCCGACGGTGGTTCCGATTCCGAGCGCCGTGTAGGCCATCGGGAAGCAGTGGGCGTCGGAGTAGTTGCCCTCGTTCATGACCACGACCGAGGGCTTCGTCCAGCGGTGGACCGGCTCCTCGCCGAGGTACTGGCCGCGCGGCACCGCGCGGGCGTAGGTCTTCCCGGTCAGCAGGACGGTCAGGGCCTCCACGAGGTTGCCGCCGTTGTTGAAGCGGGTGTCGAGGACGATGCCCTCCGTGCCGACCGCCTTGCCGAAGATGTCCTCGAAGATCTCGCGGTAGCGCGAGTCGCTCATCGAGCGGATGTGGGCGTAGCCCAGACGGCCGCCGGAGAGCCGCTCCACCTCGGCGCGCCGCGAGCGCACCCAGCGCTCGTACAGGAGCTCGGACTCGGCGCTGAGCGAGACCGGTTTGACCGTCTCCTGCCAGCGCGTGCCGCTTTCCGGTTCGGCGAGCGACAGCCGCACGGCCCGGTCCGCCTTGCGGTTCAGCAGCGGGTACCAGTTGGCGCCGGCGGCGATCTCGTGGCCGTCGATGGCCTCGATGACGGTCCCCACCCGGATCTTGGTGCCGGCGGTCTGCAGGGGACCGCCGTCGACGACCTCGGCGATCCGCACCCCGGGCCCCGTGTGCGCGGGGTCGGGGAAGAAGGCGAGGCTCGCCGTGGCGTCGCCGCTGTCCCCCGGCGGGCGGTAGTAGCAGCCGAGGTGGGAGGCGTTGAGCTCCCCCTGCAGCTCGGAGAGGAGCTCCGCGAAGTCCCGTGGGTTGTCGATGAAGGGCAGGAAGCGCGCGTAGGCGGCCTTGTAGAGGTCCCAGTCGACGCCGCCCATGTTCTCGAGGTAGAACTTCTCACGGGTCTGCCGCCAGGCGTGCTCGAAGAGGTAGGCACGCTCGGCGGCGGCGTCGAGCTCCATCTCCGCCGTGAGAGCGACCGGCTTGGTCGTGCCGCCTTCGATCTCGACCGAGCTCAGCTTGCGGTCGGCGAGGAGGTAGGCGGTCGTGCCCTCGGCGTCGATCTGGAGGCCCGACGCGGTCTCGGCGTCGAGCTTGGCGAGCAGCTTGACCTCCTTCGTGCGCGGCTCGTAGAGCCAGAGATCGAAGCCCTTCTCGAACTTCGCGAGGTAGAGGACCTTCTCGCCGTCGGGCGTGATCCGGGCGTCGGCGAGGCGGGCCGAGTGCAGGGTCATGCGGACCGTCCGGTCCTCGACGCCCTCGAGCTCGAGGGCGACCGGATCGGGAAGCGTGATCTTCTTCTCCGTCGTCGTCGCCTCGGCCTTCGAGCCGTCCTTGCCCTTCTCTTCATCCTTGTCCTTGTCTCTGTCCTTGTCCTTGTCCGCCTCGTCCTCTTTCTCCTTCTCCTTCAGCTGCTCGAGCTCGGCCTCGGAGAGCCGGAAGCGGTCCCACGCCTTCTGGGTGAGGAAGGTCGGTGAACCAGAACACGGCCTCGCCCTTGAAGGCCCAGCGCGGCACCGCGTCCTCGTAGCCGCTCGCGGTCAGGTTGACGAGCTCGCCGGCGCCCGACGACGGGATCAGGCCGACCTCCGAGGACCACCGCCTGGGGCTCAGGAACTCGACCGCGAACCACTTCCCGTCGGGCGACCACTCGTACCACTGATCGCCGTCGGCGTAGGAGTAGTTGACGTCGCCGGGCAGGATGGTGCGGATCGCTCCCGACGCCAGGTTGAGGACCTTGAGCGCCGTGCGCTCCTCGAGGAAGGCCACCTCGGTGCCGTCGGGCGAGAAACGGGGCTGGAAGGTTTCGAGCTCGGTGACCAGGACCGGCTTCTCCTCGAAGGCGGTGGCGTTGAAGAAGCTCGGCTCCGCGTCGTCAACGAGGTCGGTACGGTAGAGGTTCCAGCTGCCGCCGCGCTCGGAGGCGTAGAGCAGGCTGCGGCCGTCGGGGTGGAAGCTGACCGAGCGCTCCTGCTCGGGGGTGTCGGTGATGCGGCGGGTGTCGCCGTGCTTGGTCGAGGTGACGAAGACCTCGCCGCGGGCGACGAACGCGATTTCCTTGCCGTCGGGCGAGAGTTCGAAGTCGCTGATCTCGCGGCCCACGTCCACGTGCTCGACCAGGTTGTGGCGGCTGTCGGCGGCGACCGTGACCTCGATCCGGCGGCTCGCCGCGGCGCCGGCCGGCAGGAGGTAGATGCCGCCGTCCCAGCCGTAGCACAGGTCGCCGGCCCGCGAGACGCTCAGGAAGCGCACCGGGTGCGTGTCGTGGTGGGTGATCTGGACCGGTGCGGCTCCCGCGGCGAGGGCCAGGCTCCAGATGTTGAAGGTCCCGTCGCGCTCCGAGAGGAAGTAGAAGCTGCTCTCATCGGGCGCCCACACCGGCTGCCGGTCGTCGGCGCCGAAGGCGGTGAGCCGGGTGTGCGCGCCGCTCGCCCTGTCGTAGAGCCAGACGTCGCGGGCGAAGGACGAGGTGTCGTGCTTGCGCCACTCGCTCTCGAGGCCCTTCTCGTCGGAGTAGAGCATGCGGGCGCCGGCGGCGTCCCAGACGGCGAACATCGCCGGGGTCGTGAGGACCTGCCGCGGCATGCCGCCGGCGACGGCCACCTCGTAGAGCTCGGGCTGGGCGCTGTTGCGCGGGTAGCCGACCATGGCGCGGGCGTCGAGCCGACCTGAGGCGAACAGGACCCGCTCGCCGTCGGGCGTGAAGCTCGAGGGGACGTCGTCGGCGGAGTGGAAGCTGAGGCGGGTCGCCGCGCCGCCCGCGGCGGGCATGACGAAGACGTCGTAGTTGCCGTAGCGGTCGGAGGCGAAGGCGATCCGCGAGCCGTCGGGAGACCACACGGGCATGAAGTCGTGCGCCGCGTGCACCGTCAGCTGGGTCGCCAGGCCGCCGGCGACCGGCGCCCGCCACAGGTCGCCGCGGAAGCTGAAGGCGACGCTCCCGCCGTCGGGCGAGATGGCCGGGTAGCGCAGCCAGAGGTCGTCATCGGCGGCGGCCGGCCCGGCCATGGCCACGACGGCAGAGAGGGCGATCGCCACGAGCACCGGAGTTCGAGACTGCATGAGACTCCCCCTTGAACGACAGCTCGCGCGCCGACGGACGGCGGCGTCCTGAGAGTGTACGCAGGCGGGAGCCGGGGGGTTCTCGGCCGGCCACGCAGATGCGAGATACGAGATGCGAGATTCGAGGCCGCCCGCCCACAAAGCCAGATACGAGATGCGAGATACGAGATACGAGATCCGCCCACCCGCCCCTTGACAATCTGCGAGCGGAACCGATGTTCTGGTCGCATCTCGCATCTCGCATCTCGCATCTCGC
>JALOKS010000192.1 GCA_025456385.1 Thermoanaerobaculales bacterium
TCAGCCGCGCAGCTCCTCGAGCTTCTCCCGCACCTTCGCGGCGTGGCCCTTGGCGCTGACCTTCCGCCAGTGATGGGCCACCCGGCCGGCAGGGTCGATGAGAACGGTCGAACGGATGACCCCGAGGGTGGTCCGGCCGTACATCGACTTCTCGCCCCAGGCGCCGTAGGCCTCCATGACCGCGTGCTCGGGGTCGCTGAGGAGCCGCACGCGGAGGTCGTGCTTGAGCATGAAGCGGCGGTGGCGGTCCGGGGAGTCCGGGCTGCAGCCGAGCACCACGGCGTCGAGCCCGGCGAAGCCCTCTATCCCCTCGCTGAACTCGCAGGCCTCGGTGGTGCAGCCCGGGGTGTCGTCCTTGGGGTAGAAGTAGAGCACCACCCAGCTCCCGCGCAGGTCCTTCAGCGCGAGCTTCGCGCCGTCCTGGTCCTCGAGCCTGAACGGCGGCGCCGCGTTCCCGATCTCGATCCTCGACTCGCCCATCGTCGAACCTCCAGCGTGCAGTGCGGCTAGAATAACCCGACGCCCCGACGGGCGATTCCGAAAGGAGCTCACCGCCATGACCCGACCGCCTGCCACCGCTCGCGCACGCGCCGCAGCGCTCGCGCTCCTGGCCTGCCTCGCCGCCGCGGGCCTCGCCGCCGTTCAGGCGGCCCCCGAGCCGCAGCCCCACCCCGCCCTGCTCGACCCCTCGCTCGCCCGCGAGCAGGCCCCGGCCGACTTCAAGGTGAGGTTGGCCACCACCGCCGGCGACCTCGTAATCGCGGTCCACCGCGACTGGGCTCCGCACGGCGCCGACCGCTTCTACAACCTGGTGAAGATCGGCTACTTCTCGAACGTCGCCTTCTTCCGGGTGATCGACGGCTTCATGGCCCAGGCCGGCATGCACGGCGACCCCCGGGTGAGCCAGGCCTGGCTCGCCGCGCGCATCCCCGACGACCCGGTGCGGCAGTCCAACACCCGCGGCCGCGTCACCTTCGCCATGAGCTCCGAGCCGAACTCCCGCAGCGTCCAGTTCTTCATCAACTACGGCGACAACTCCTTCCTCGACGACTCGGGCTTCGCCCCCTTCGGCGAGGTCGTCGAGGGCTTCGAGACCGTGCAGGCCCTCTACGCCGCCTACGGCGAAGGCGAGCCTGCGGGCAGCGGACCGTCGCAAGCCAAGCTCTACCGGGGCGGCAACGCCTACCTCAAGGGCCAGTTCCCGAAGCTCGACTACATCCGATCGGCCGTCATCGTGCCGTGATGGCGGTATGATCCCCACAACGTGGCGATGAAGGATGACAGCGGCGCGGGCCCGGGGCCCTCGGCCCAGGCGGTCGAGCGGGTCCTGGAGCTCGCGAGCCGGCGCGGGCTGATCCCGCCGGAGCGCGCCGAGCAGACCCTCGCCGAGGTGCGGGAGCGCCTGATCGCCGCCGGGCTCTACGACCGCAGCCAGCTCGACGACGGCGCCGACACCTCGATCCGCGTCGTCATCCCGCCCGACATCCTCGACGACGACACCCTCGCCGAGCTCGCGCGCGAGCTCGGCCTCGACGACGACTGGCGGCGCTCACCGCCCGCGGCGGCTGCCGGCGCGCCCCAGCGCGACCCTTTCGACATCTTCCCGGTGGGCGACTGGGACCGCTACGAGCTCCTCGAGTTCATCGGCCGCGGCGGAATGGGGGACGTGTTCAAGGCGCGGGACCCCCGCCTCGGCCGCTTCGTGGCGCTGAAGTTCCTGCGCCGCGACGACCCCGAGCAGCTCAAGCGCTTCCTGCGCGAGGCCCAGGTCCAGGCCCGCGTCGACCACGAGAACCTGTGCCCGGTGTACGAGGTCGGCGAGGTCGAGGGGCACTCCTACATCGCCATGCAGTACGTGGCCGGCGGCTCGATCAAGGACATCGCCGACCTGCTCTCGGTCCGCGACAAGGTCGAGATCATGGTCGACGTCGCCGACGCGCTGCACGCCGCCCACCAGGCCGGCCTCGTCCACCGCGACGTCAAGCCGGCCAACGTCCTCGTCGAGCGCGAGCCCGACGGCAGCTGGCACCCCTACGTCGTCGACTTCGGCATCGCGCGCGAGATCGACACCCCCCAGGACCTCACAATCTCCGGCATGGTGCTCGGCACGCCCGCCTTCTCGTCGCCCGAGCAGGTGCGGGGCGAGTCCAGCGCCCTCGACCGCAGGACCGACGTCTACGGCCTCGGCGCGACCCTCTACTGGTTCCTCACCGGCCGCTCACCCTACGAGGGCGCCTACCCCGAGATCATCTCCGGCGTCGCCGAGCGCGACCCCGAGCCGCCGCACCGCATCGACCGGTCGATCCCGGTCGACCTCGAGACCATCGTGCTGAAGTGCCTCGAGAAGGAGCAGGACCGGCGCTACCCCTCGGCCCGCGCCCTGTCCGAGGACCTGCGCCGCTTCCTCGCCGGCGAGCCGATCACCGCCCGGCCGGCGACCTTCATCTACAAGCTCGGCAAGCGCGTCCGCAAGCACCCGCACCTGGTGACGGCATCCATCGTCGCGGTTACCGCCTTCGCCGCGCTCGGCGGGCTCAGCCTCAACGCCAACCTCCGCACGCGGCGCCAGGCGGCGGTCGCCGAGCAGCTCGGCGAGCGCGCCCGCGAGATCGAGAGCCTGGCCCGGGTCGCCGCGATGATGCCGCTGCACGACCGCACCCCGGAGCGCGCGGCGATCCGCGAGCACATGGCGGCGATCGAGGCGGAGATGGACCGCCTCGGCCCGATCGGCGCCGGCCCCGGCCACTACGCCCTGGGCCGCGGCCACCTCAGCCTCGACGACGACCTCGCGGCGCGCCGCAGCCTCGAGCAGGCGGTCGAGGTGGGCTACCGGAGCCCCGGCGTCTCCTACGCCCTCGGCCTGGTCCTCGGCCGGCTCTACCGGCGCGAGCTCGCCCTCGCCCGCCGCATCGAGGACTCCGAGCTGCGGAACTCGCGCATCGCGGAGGTCGAAGCGAGCCTGCGCGACCCCGCCCTCGCCCACCTGAGCTCCGCCGGGGGCTCCTCCGTGGAGGCGCCGCAGTACGCCGAGGCCCTCATCGCCTTCTACGGCGGCGACCTCGAGCGCGCGCTCGCCGCCACCCGCGAGGCCTTCGCGGCCGAGGAATGGCTCTTCGAGGCCAAGCGCCTCGAGGGCGACATCCTCCTCGAGCTCGGCGTCGAGCGGCGTCTGCGCGGCGACGCCGCCGGCGCGCTCGCGGCCTTCGAGGAGGCGGGACGGGCCTTCGCCCGGGCCGCCGAGATCGCGCGCTCGGACCCCGGGGTCCACGAAGGCGAGTGCGCGATGTGGACCCAGGTCCTCGAGCTCAAGAGCCGGCGCGGCGAGCCGGTGCTCGATCCCTTCGAGCGCGCGGTCGCGGCCTGCGAGCGGGCGCTGCGCATCGACGCCGACCGCGCCGACGTCCACGAGCTGCTGTCCAACCTCTACTGGCGCTGGGCGGACCTCGTCAACGACCGCGGCGGCGAGCCCGAGCCCTTCCTCGCCAAGGCCATCGCCGAGGCGGAACGCGCGATCGCCCTCGACCCCGAGAGCGTGGCCGCCCTCTCGACGCGCGGCGGCGCCCTCACCGTCGCCGCCCTCGGCGAGCTCGCCCGCGGCGCCGACCCGCGCCCGACGCTGGTCCGGGCGGTCGAGAGCTTCGAGGCCGCCATCGCCCTCGACCCCGGGGCGGTCCTCGCCCACGATGACCTCGGCTACGCCTGGGAGCGCCTCGGCCGGTACGAGATGGGCATCGGCCTCGACCCCCGGCCCTCCCTCGACCGCGCCGTGGCCGCCTTCAGCCGCGCGATCGAGCTCGACCCCGGCTACGCCAACGCCCACAACAACACCGGCATCGCTCTCTGGCGCCGCGCCGTCTACGAGCTGCGGGCCGGCGGCGAGCCCCTGGCGAGCCTCGACCAGGCGCTCGCCGCCCTCGATGCCGCGGTCGCCCTCAACCCGAGCTACGCCTACGCCTACGCCAACCGCGGCCTCGTCGCCCGCACCCTGGCGCTCTACCGCCTCGAGCGCGGCGAGGACCCGCTGCCGGCCGTCGACCGCGCCCGCGGCGACCTCGAGCGCGCGCTCGCGCTCAACTCCCAGATCTTCTGGGCCTACCCCGAGCTCGCCGCGGCCGAGCTCGTGGCCGCGCGCTGGGCGATGCGCTCGGGGGTCGACCCCGGGCCCCACCTCGACGCCGCCGAGGCCGCGGCCGAGCGGGGTCTCGCCGCCAACCCGCGCAACGCCGTCGCCTACCAGGGCGCGGCCGAGGTGCAGCGCTGGCGGGCCGAGGAGCGGCTCCGTCGCCGCCTGCCGGCGGCCGACGAGGTCGCCGCCGGCCGGCGGCTCGCGGCGCGGGCGCTGGCCCTCAACCCCGGCTCCGCCAACGCCCTGGTCACCGAAGCGGCCCTCGGCGCCATCGCGGCGGAGAGCCAGAGCGACCCGGCCTCCCGGCGGGCGACGGCGGCCGCGGCCGCCGGCGCCCTCGCCAAAGCCCTCGCGATCAACCCCCTCCTCGACCGCGAGACGAGGGACCTCCGTGAACGCCTCTCGAGGCTGAACAACTGAAGCGGACAGGAGCCACACCATGAGGAGACCCACCCTGCTCGTCGCGATCGCCGTTCTCGCGCTGCTCTCGATCGCCGCATCGAAGTACAAGGCGTACGTGGACTTCGATCGCAACGCCGACCTCGCGGCCATCAAGACCTTCGCCTACTTCGAGCTGCTCGAGAACTCGGTCGCCGAGGCGGCGCCCCCGGTGCACGAGCTGATCAAGGTCCTGATCGTCAACCGCCTCAAGGCGAGCGGAATGAAGGAGGTGGAGAGCGACCCCGACGTCTACGTCAGCTACCACACCAACGCCAACCAGGAGATGCGCATCAACGCCACGCTCTACCAGTACAACTACAGCGCCGGCTGGGCCTGGAGCCCGCTCTGGGGCAGCGGCATGGACGTCTCGGCCTACAGCCGCGGCACCCTGGTCGTCGACATCTGGAGACCCGACACGAAGGAGCTCATCTGGCGCGGCACCGTGGTGGGCATCGTCCCGGAAAACCCCGGCGTCGAGCAGGCCGAGAAGGCGATCACAAAGGCGCTCGACGCCATCGGCAAGGAGTGGCGCAAGCAGCGCAAGCAAGCGAGCTAGTCAATTTTGAATTTTGAATTCTGAATTTTGAATGACGGCCCGGTCGCGCCTCTCCGGGTCGGGCGGGGGAATTCAGAATTCAAAATTCAAAATTGAAAATTCGTCATCGGAGTGAGCACCGTCGCCTCCAATCCAGACCTCTCCTCGGGGGGGTGGAGCATGACGATATACTTGACCCATGCGCCCGCTCTTCGCCTCCTCACTCCAGGACAGTCTCGGCAAGCTCGCCCGCAATGAGTACGGGTCGGACGTGGAGCGCGACGCGCTGCTCCAGGTTGTCTTCGAGGCGCAGACCCTCAAGCCGCGCGAGGTCGTGTGGATGGCCTACCGGCCGGAGCGCTTCCTGCGCGAGGCCGCGGTGCGGGTGCTGCGCAGGCTGCGCACCCTGCCGACGGTCAACCAGTTCGTGGTC
>JALOKS010000193.1 GCA_025456385.1 Thermoanaerobaculales bacterium
CCGCCCACCTTCGGGTCGAGAAGGTCGTCACGCGCGGCCGCGCCGTCACCCGGGTGAGCACCCTGCCTCCGGCGGAGCGCGAGGCCGAGGTGGCGCGCATGCTCGCCGGCGACGAGCTCACCGAAACCGCCCTCGCCCACGCCCGGGCGCTGCTCGGAGGCTCATGAGGAGGCTCGCGTTCATCGCGCCCGCCGAGGTCGCGGCGGCGGTCGCGCCCACCCTCGAGGTGGTGGCGGCCGGCGGGGTCGTCCTGATTCCGAGCGAGAGCTTCTACGGTCTCGCTGCGGACCCCCGCTCCGCCCCAGCCGTCGCTCGGGTGCGCGCACTCAAGGACCGCCCCCCGGAGCTCGGCCTGCCGGTGCTCTGCGCCGACTGGCAGCAGCTCGAGGCGCTGGTGGTGGTGCCCGAGCGGTGGCGGGTGAAGCTCTCGCGGCTGTGGCCGGCGGCCCTCACGGTGGTGCTCGAGGCTCGGGAGCCGATCGCGGCCGCGAGCGGCGGCACCCTGGCGGTGAGAATTCCCGCCCATCGGGAGCTGCGGGCGCTGATGTACCGGGTCGGCCCACTGACCGGGACCTCGGCCAATCGCCACGGTAAGCCGCCGAGCACGACCGTCGACGAGGCCCTGCGCTTTCTGGTCGGCGCGCCGGAGATTGCGCTCGACGGCGGCGCCACCGCGGGCGGCCCGGCGAGCACGCTGGTCGATCTCAGCGGGCCCGAGGCGCGCATCCTGCGGCCCGGCCGCTGCGCCTGGGAGGAGCCTTACCCCGACGGCTGAGGCAGGCCGCGGCGGCTGTGGAAAAGCCTGTGGAAAGAACTGCGGAAATCTCGTTAAGGCAATGTAAACGCAAGCACTTCTGCCAACCACCCCGGCCCCGCCCTCAAAACTTTAACCTCTTTGTTTACAGAGACTTGAAACTATCTCGTTCAATCTCAAGCCGTTGCCTGCGGGTCGCCTCCGAGGCCAGTTCCACAAGCCCCTGATTTACGGCAGCTTGCGGTCCCGGACCCCGAGGGGCGGTGGTTGCCGCTCCCGGGGCTCCGTGCTAGCGTGCCCCTCTCCCTCCGGCGCGGACGCGGGCGAGCGGAGGCAGGGGGGTACCGCGGGTGATACGCAAGGTCAAGGGAACCCGAGACATCCTGCCGCCCGAGACGCGCCTGTGGGTCGCGGTCGAGGCGGCGGCGCACCGCGTCTTCGCCGGCTTCGGCTACGACGAGGTGCGCCTGCCGGTGATGGAGCCGACCGAGCTCTTCGTGCGCTCGGTGGGCGAGGACACCGACATCGTCGCCAAAGAGATGTACACCTTCCCCGACCGCAAGGGCCGCTCCCTGACCCTGCGCCCGGAGGGCACCGCCGGCGTCGCCCGGGCCTTCATCGAGAACGGCCTCGGCCAGAGCCCGCAGCCGCTGCGGCTCAGCTACCTCGGCCCGATGTTCCGCTACGAGAAGATGCAGCGCGGCCGCTTCCGGCAGTTCGCGCAGATCGGCATCGAGCTCCTCGGCGCGGCAACGCCGCAGGCCGACATCGAGGTCCTGCTCGTCCTCCACACCTTCCTCTCGGAGCTCGGCTTCGCGGACCTCGTGATCCTGCTCAACAACCTCGGTGACCCCGAGGACCGCGCCGCCTACGTGGCGCGGCTCAAGACCGAGCTCGAGGGCCACCGCAGCGAGCTCTGCGCCGACTGCGAGAGGCGCTGGCAGACGAACCCTCTGCGTCTCCTTGACTGCAAGGTCGAGCGCTGCCGCGAGCTCGTCGCCGACACCACGCCGGTGGCGGAGATGGCGAGCAGCGAGGCGAAGACGCACGTCGCAGCGGTCGAGGAGGGCCTGGCCGCGCTCGCCATCCCGGTCCGGCGCGCGCCGCGGCTGGTGCGCGGCCTCGACTACTACCTGCGCACGGTGTTCGAGGTCGTGTCGCCGGAGCTCGGCGAGGACACCGTGATCTGCGGCGGCGGCCGCTACGACCGGCTGGTCACCGACCTCGGCGGACCGGAGGTCCCCGGGATCGGCTTCGCCATCGGTGAGGACCGGCTGGTCGAGGTGCTGCCCCCGCCGTACCGCCGACGGGTTCTCGAGCGGCCGCTGGCGGCGGTGCTGCCGATCGGCGCCGCGGCCGCCGCGCCCGCCCTGGCCTTGACCCGGCAGCTCGCGCTCGTCGGCATCACGGCGCCCTGCGAGGTGACCGGGCGCTCGCTCAAGGCCGGCCTCAAGTGGGCGGGCAAGATCGGCGCCGCGGCGGCCGTCATCCTCGGTGAGCGCGAGGTCGAGGCGGGCGTCGCGGTGGTCCGCGACCTGGCGCGCGGCGAGCAGTCCGAGGTGCCGGCCGGTGAGCTCGCGGCGCATGTGGCGCGGCTGCTCCGCGGCTCGGAGTCAGATTCGTAACAGGCCCGCGATCAGGGGCGGGGACGGGTACGGGAGGCTCGGCCCGCACTTCCGGGCACCGGATGGTGGGTGGGAACGTTCAAACGTGAAAACGTTTCGTCGCGAACAGGAACGGGTGCCGGATCGGGATCGGACGACGTGCGGAGAGAAAAAAGATGACAACCAGCGCGTGGGAGAGGCCGTGGTGTGCAAGCCTGGATGCGTCGCGGATCGGCGAGCGGGTGGAGGTCGTCGGCTGGGTGCGCCGGCGCCGGGACCTCGGCGGCCTGATCTTCGTCGATCTCAGGGACCGCAGCGGGCTGCTGCAGTTGGTCTTCGAGGATGCGCTGGTCGGCGCGGGCGAGGGGTTGTCGTCCGAGGACGTGCTCAAGGTGCGCGGCACGGTCCGCGCCCGGGCGGTGGGCCAGGAGAACCCGGAGCTCGCGAGCGGCGAGATCGAGCTCAAGGTCGAGGAGCTCGAGCTCCTCACCAGCGCCGAGACCCCGCCCTTCGTGATCGAGAACCGCGTCAACGCCTCTGAGGAGCTCCGGCTCAGCCACCGCTACCTCGACCTGCGCCGGCCGGAGATGACCGCGAACCTCGTGCTGCGCCACCGGGTGGTGGCGGAGGCGCGGCGCTACTTCGACGGGCTCGACTTCATCGAGGTCGAGACCCCGATCCTCACCCGCTCGACCCCGGAGGGTGCGCGCGACTTCCTGGTGCCGTCGCGCATCCACCGCGGAAGCTTCTACGCCCTGCCGCAGTCGCCGCAGCTCTTCAAGCAGCTGCTGCAGGTCGCGGGTATCGGCCGCTACCTCCAGGTCACGCGCTGCTTCCGCGACGAGGACCTGCGCGCCGACCGCCAGCCGGAGTTCACCCAGATCGACCTCGAGGCCTCCTTCGTGTGCGAGGAGGACATCTACAGCCTGATCGAGGGCCTCTTCGCGCGGATCTTCCCGTTGGTGGGCATCGAGCCGCCGGCGCGCTTTCCCCGCCTCACCTACCGCGAGGCGATGGAGCGCTTCGGCTGCGACCGCCCCGACACCCGCTTCGGCCTCGAGCTCGTCGAGCTCGGACCGCTGTGCGCGGGCTGCGGCTTCACGGTGCTCGAATCAGCGGCGGCCGCGGGCCGGGTCAAGGGCCTCGTCCTGCCGGGCGGCGCCGCGCTGTCGCGCAAGGAGCTCGACGCCCTCTCGGAGGCGGTCAAGCACTACGGCGCGCCCGGCGTTCTGTGGTTCAAGCGCGCCGCCGACGGCGTCGCCTCGCCGGCGAAGAAAGCGCTCGGCGACGAGGGCGTGCTGCGCTTCCTCGACGCCGCGGGCGCCGCCACCGGCGACCTCCTGCTGGCGCTCGGCGGGCCGGAGGCCACGGTCCTCGCCGCGCTCGGCGCGCTGCGGCTGCAGCTCGCCCGCGAGCGCGGCCTGATCGCGGCCGGCCGCCACGACTTCCTGTGGGTCACCGACTTCCCGCTCCTGGAGTGGAACGCCGACGACGGCCGCTTCTACGCCATGCACCACCCCTTCACCTCGCCGCAGGCGGAGGACCTGCCGCTGCTCGCGAGCGACCCGGCCGCCGTCCGCGCCCGCGCCTACGACGTCGTGATGGACGGCGTCGAGCTCGGCGGCGGCTCGATCCGCATCCACGACCCCGAGATTCAGCGGCAGATGTTCGCCGCGCTCGGCATCGGCGAGGACGAGGCGCGCGAGCGCTTCGGCTTCCTGCTCGAAGCCTTCCGCTACGGCGTGCCGCCGCACGGCGGCCTCGCCCTCGGCCTCGACCGGATGGTGATGCTGATGGCCGGCCGCGACTCGATCCGCGACGTCATCGCCTTCCCCAAGACCACCTCGGCCACCTGCCTCATGACGCGGGCGCCGTCGGCGGTCGATGCCCATCAGCTGGCCGAGCTCGGCCTTCAGGTCCGCGAGCCCGGCGACCGCGGGTGATCCGGAGACAGGCGGGAGCCGGCCACCCAACGTCGACTCGAGAGCCTTCGGTCCGGCTGCGCCTGACCGGCCCTTCTGTGGCGCGCCGGCTGTCGCTTCCCGACCGGTTCAGATCTCGGTCTGGTCGTCAATCCTGAAGTCGCCGCGCGCCACACCCTCGAGGAGGCACCGCGCCTCCTCGGCGGCAGCGGCCGCGACCAGGATCTCGACCGCGCCGAGGCCGTCGAGGGTGAGGCCGTGGGTCTTGCGCAGGGCCTCGCCGCGGACCTCCGAGGCGATGCCGTGCGCGGCCAGAAAGGAACGGACCTGCTCCTCCTCGAGCTCGCCCTGGGCGGTGTGAACGACCACGAAGCCGTCATCCATGCCGCCACCGTAGCACTCCCGAGAGTTGACAGTCCCGGGCCCCGTTGCTATGATCCGCTCCCCGTTTTTGCGGGCAGGTTCTTTCTTATCTCACGAGACGAAGGCGGGTCGGAAAGCGTCCACGGGACCACCCGTCAGCAGTCGAATTGTAGGCGCGTAGCTCAGCTGGTTAGAGTGCTACCTTGACACGGTAGAGGTCAGCGGTTCGATCCCGCTCGCGCCTACCACCTTGAGTCCGTAGAGGCGCGTAGCTCAGTTGGTTAGAGCGCATCCCTCACACGGATGAGGCCCGCGGTTCGAGTCCGCGCGCGCCTACCATGCGGACTCGCCGACCCGACCCCGTGGTCGGGTTTTTGTTTGTGCGCCCGTCGGGGGGTCGCCCGCGACGGCGCCGGTTGGAGTGCGACATGGCCGAGACAGTTCGGGTGAGCTTGCCGGACGGCAGCGAGCGGGAGTTCCCCGCCGGGACCACCGTGGTCCAGGTGGCGGCAGCCATCGGCCCGCGGCTCGCCCGCGACACGGTCGCGGGGCTGGTGAACGGCCGCCTCGTCGACCTGCGCGCCCCGCTGAGCGCCGACGCCGAGCTGCGGATCGTGACCACCAAGGACCCCGAGGCCGGCGAGGTCATCCGCCACTCGGCGGAGCACGTGCTCGCCGACGCGGTCAAGCGCCTGTGGCCGGGCACGCCGATCGACGCCGGACGCCAGGACCACGCCGAGAAGTTCCAGTACGACTTCCGTTTCCCGCGCGCCTTCCGGCCCGAGGACTTCGAGCGGATCGAGGCGGAGATGGCCCGGATCATCGCCGAGGACCTCGAGTTCGAGCGCGTCGAGGCGAGCCG
>JALOKS010000017.1 GCA_025456385.1 Thermoanaerobaculales bacterium
GGCGCCGCGAAAGCCCGGCCTCAGATGACGGTGCCGTCGGGGATGACCGCGTTCTTGGCCACCACCACGATGCCGTCGCGGATCGCCCAGGCCTCGCCATCCTGCTCTGTGATGCCGCGGCCGTTGCGAATGGTGACGTTGCGGCCGATGCGGGCGTTCTTGTCGATGATCGCATTGACGATGTCGCAGCCCTCGCCAATGCCCGGCGGCGGCTCGCCCGGCAGCGGCGGCGGGAAGTGGGAGTCGATGCCCATGATGAGTGAGTTGTGGATCTTCGAGCCGGAGATCCGGCCGCGCAGCCCGACCACCGCGTTCTTGACCTCGGAGTCATCGACGCGCGAGCCGTCGCTGAGCAGCACGTGGTCGAAGCAGCAGCCGTGCAGCCGCGCACCCGGCAGGTAGCGGGGGCGGGTGTAGATCGGCCAGGCCGGGTCGTGGAAGGTGAACTGCGGGTCGGCGCTGACGAGGTCCATGTGGGCTTGGAAAAAGGCGCCGATGGTCCCGATGTCCCGCCAGTAGCCCTTGAAGAAGTGCGCCTGGACATGCCGCCGCGAGACCTCGGAGGGGATCACGTCGCCACCGAAGTCGACGAGCTCGTTGTCGAGGGCATCCGCGAGGGCGTCGATGCTGAAGATGTAGATTCCCATCGAGGCGAGGTACGGCAGCTCGGAGGGCACGCCCTTGGCGGCGAGCAGCTGCGGCGCCACCTCCATACCGGACCGCGCCCGAGGTGTCGAGGGCTTCTCGCGGAACTCGACGATCCGTCCCCCCTCGTCGACGCGCACCGCGCCGAAGGCGCCGATCTCGGACTCCGAGCAGGGTTTGACGGCGATCGTGATGTCGGCTCCGCTCGCGGCGTGGTCGTGCAGCATCTGCCGGTAGTCCATGCGGTACATGTGGTCACCGGCCAGAACCAGGACGTGCTCGCCGTGCAGCTGGGTGAAGATGTTGAGGTTCTGACGGACGGCGTCGGCGGTGCCCTGGAACCAGGTCTGCATGGTCGGCGTCTGCTGCGCGGCCAGGATCTGCACGTAGCCGCGCGAGAAGGCGTCGAAACGGTAGGTGCGGCCGATGTGCCGGTGCAGCGACACCGAGTTGAACTGGGTCAGCACGTACATCCGCTCCATGCCCGAGTTGATGGCGTTGGAGATCGGGATGTCGATGAGCCGGTACTTGCCGCCCACCGGAACCGCCGGTTTGCTGCGGTGGGTGGTGAGGGGTGCGAGCCTGGCGCCGCGCCCGCCGCCGAGAATCAGCACCGTGACGTCGAGGTCGCACTGCTCCAGCACGTTCATCCGCATCCCCCAGCTCGTGGCCGCGCCCAGTGTAGCTCGGCCGGCGACCGCTGCAAGGCGCCGCTCAGCCGCCCGCCAGAGCCCGCCGCGCCGGCTCGCAGCGCTGGTTGGCGGCGAGCGCCGCCTGCCAGTCGGCCGCGGCCCGCGCGCGTTCGCCGCGCTGCTCGTGGACGAGCGCGCGCAGCAGCAGGGCTGACTCGAGGCCGGGCTCGAGCGCGAGCGCCCGGTCGAGGCGGCGCAGCGCCTCCTCGGGGTCGCCGCCGTGCTCCGGGGCCGCGAACACGAAGGGCTTGGCCGCCGTCACCCAGGCGCGGGCGTTCCCCGGGTCGAGCTCGAGGGCGCGCGCGGTGGCCTCGTCGAGGCGGCCGCGCAGCTTCTTGGCGCGGAAGTCGGAGCGGATCATGGTCGCCACGAGGTCGGCTTCGATCCGAGCCCGCTCGGAGGACTCCGGCAGCTCGGGGAGGAGGCCGAGCGCCTCCCCGGCGACGGCGTCGATGCGCTGGCCGAGGGTGGTCCGCGCCGCCCGCTCCGCCTCCGGCGTGCGCTCGAACTCGATGCGAAGGAGCTCGGCCACGGCGAGCCCCGCGCGCACGCGCAGCAGAGGCAGCCCGGCGTCCGCGCCGCCGGCCGCCGCCGCGCTCCGGGCCCGGCCGAGCACGACCTCGGCCGCCTCCGCGTCGTAGCCCGCCACCGCGTGCTCGAGCTGCCGCGCCAGCCCTCGTGCCTCGTCCCCGCCGCCGCCGGCCGCGAGCGCGAGCACCGCCGCGGCGGCGAGAGCCAGCCGCGAGCCCGCGCGGGTCACCGCCGCCCCTCCGCCGCCGCGAGCAGCGCCGGCAGCACCAGGAGGTCCGCCGCCAGCGCCGCCGCCATCGCCACCGTGGCCAGCACGCCGAAGTCGCGGATCGGCACGAAGTCCGAGGTGGCCAGTGCGAGGAAGCCGGCGCAGGCGGTCGCCGTCGTGGCGACCATCGCCGGCGCGACCTCCCGCAGGGTGGCGGCCGCCGCATCGGTGACCGGCTGGCCCGCGGTGCTGCGGCGACGCACGTGCTCGAGGACGTGCACCGTGTTGTCGACCGCGATGCCGAGGGCGATGCTCGCCACCATCACCGTGCCGGCGTCGAGCGGCATGCGGAACGCCGCCATCGCCGCGAAGGCGGCGACGATCGGTATCAGGTTCGGCGGCACGGCGACCGCCGTCAGGCGCCGCGAGCGCAGGCCGAGGCCGATGACCGCGAAGACCAGCAGCAGGGCGAGCCCGAGGCTCGCGAGCTGGGTCACGACCAGGCGCCGCTGCGCCTCCACGAGCAGCAGCACCTGGCCGGTGACCTCGCCGTGCCAGCCGTCCGGCAGGTCCCGGACCAGCTCCCGGGCCGTCGCCACCAGCTCCAGGAATCGCCCCTGCTCGAGCTCGTTGACGAGGGCCGACACACGCACCGTGCGGCCGTCGGGCCGCGCCAGGCGGGCGAGCGCCCGCCGACCGGGGTCGCCGGCACCCGCGATCAGCCCCTCGGCCTCCAGGGTCGTCGCCGGCGGCGCGTAGGCCGCGGGGTCGAGGCCGCGGTCCCAGTGCCGGAGCTTGGCCAGCACGTCGAGCGGCGACAGCACCCGGGACACGATCGGCGACGCGGCGAGGCGCGCACCCACCTCCCCGATCACCGCGAGCTGCTCCGGTGCGTACCACGGCGCCGGTGCCTCGAGCGCCAGCTCCAGGGTGTAGAAGCCGCCGAGCCGCTCATCGAGGCCGCGGAAGTCCCCCGTTGTCGGGTGGCCGGCGGGCAGAAACGCCACCGGGTCCGACTCGACCCGGATCGCGGGAATCGCCGCCAGCCCGGCGACGACCGCCAGCGCCGCGACCGCCAGCACCGTCCGCGGGCGCGACCGCCATCCCCACTGCCAGCTCACCGTGCCGAGACCGAGGTGGCGGCGGAAGGCCGGCACCCGCAGCAGCTCGACGAGCACGGGCGTGAGCGTCAGGTTGACGGCGAGGGCGAGCAGGATGCCGACCGCGGCCAGCCAGCCGAGCTCGCGGACCGGCGCCATCACGGCCGCCGCGAGCGAGGCGAAGCCGGCCGCCGTCGTCACCGCGGCGAGCACGCAGGGGCGCGTGGTCTCGGCGAGCGCCCTCGCCAGGGCCTCCCCCTGCGCGGTGTCGAGGCGCAGGTCCTGGTAGCGGCGCATGAGGTGGATGCTGTTGGAGAGCGCCAGCACCCAGAGCAGGGGCGGCAGGGCGGTCGACACCATGTTGAGGCTGAGGCCGAGTGCGGCGGCGAGGCCGAGGGTGAGGACCACCGCCAGCCCGGCGCTCGCGGAGGTCGCGAGCATCGCCCGCGCCGAGCGCAGCATCAGGGCGAGCATGACGAGCGAGCCCGCGAGGGCGATCGGAATGGTGCGCTCCGCCTCGCGGCGTGAGACCTCGTCGAGGGCCGCGATGAGAGCGGGCGAGCCGACCAGCCGCGCCTCCCGGCCGGCCGCTGCCAGCGGCGCGAGCGCCGCGCGCGCGCCGGCGACCAGCTCCCGCCGCGCCGCCGGGCCTTCGGCGGGGAGAACCTCCGCGAGCAAGCCGGCGAGCTCGCCGTCCGCCGAGAGGAAGAGGCCGCGGTAGAAGGGCGTCGAACCCATCTCCTCGGCCAGGGCCTCGGGGTCCTCGGCGCCGAAGACGTCGCGGTAGAGGATCGGGATCCCGCGCACCTCGACCACGCCGGGCAGCGCCTCCAGCCGCTCCGCGGCCTCGAGCAGCAGCTCGAGGGTGTCCGGCGCGAAGAAGTCGCCGCCCCCGACGACGGCGAGCAGGAACTCGTCGCTGCCGAAGTCGCGGCGGAAGCGCTCGTAGGCCGCCGCGTCCGCCCCGCCCCCACCGAGCCAGCGCTCGAGCCGATTGTCGACGCCGAGCGACCGCAGCTGCCAGCCCGCCAGGACGGCGAGCAGCACCAGAGCGCCGGCGACCAGCCGCCGCGCCCGCATCACCGTGCCCCGCCGACCACGGTCGCGAGCGCCAGCCGGAGGAGGCCGTCCCCGCCCGCCAGCCGCGGCCCGCCCGCGCGCAGCTTGAGGGCCAGGAAGCGCGACATCAGCCCCGGTTCGGCGGCGAGCGCGGTCATCACCCGCCGGCGCAGCCGCGGCAGGCGCTCGACCAGCAGCAGCATCCGGATGACGAGGAGCGGGTGGCGGACGATGCGCCGGTGGGCCGCGACGTAGCGCCGCAGGTCGCCGGCGGCGATCGCCTCCACCGCCGCCGCGGCCTCGCGGAAGGCGAGCGCGAGGCCCTCGCCGGTGATCGCGTCGAGGTAGCCGGCGGCATCGCCGACCAGGGCGAGGCGGCCCCTCGCGACGCGGCGGCAGCGTTGCGCGAGCGGCCCCGCGCCGCGGTCCCTCGAGGCGACCTCGGCACCCGCGAGGCGCTCGGCGAGGGCCGGGAAGCGGGCGAGCAGCTCGTCGAAGCGGCCGGCCCCGCCCGACCACAGGATCGCGACGCCCACCAGCCTCTCCCCTACCGGCGTGACATAGGCCTCGCAGCCGTCTGCCCAATGGACCTCGACCAGGTCGCTCCACGGCTCGACCTCGAAGTGGCGCCGCACCCCGAAGCGCCGGTGGGCCGCCGGCCGTCCGGCGAGGCCGGCCAGCGGGCGCAGGCTCGAGGCGCGGCCGTCGGCGGCCACCAGCCAGCGCCCGCGCACCGGCCCCGCCTCGGTCGCGAAGCCGTCCCGCAGCAGGCCCGTGACGCGGCAGCTCCAGCGCAGCTTCGCCCCGGCCGCCTCGGCCCGCCTCCGCAGCGCGTCGTGGAGGACGGTGCGCCGGATGCCGAGGCCCGGCGCGCCGGGGAAGCTGCCCTCCGCGACGACGGCACCGTCGATGTAGCGCACCCCGCGGAAGGGCCGCGCCGCCGCAGGGGGGAGCTCGACGCCGAGTGCTTCGAGTGCCGCCGCGCCGTCCGGCATCACGCCCTCGCCGCAGGCCTTGTCGATCGGCGGGCGCTGCGCCTCGAGCACCACGACCTCGAGACCGGCGCGGCAGGCACCGATGGCGGTCGCGAGGCCGGCCGGGCCGCCGCCCGCCACCACCACGTCGGCCTCAACCGCGGCCACGCGCTCTCCGCGAGCGGGCCATCGCGAGCGACGAGCGAACGACCGCGCCGGCGAGCCGGATCGGGGTCACCGGCGCCGGCGGCCGGAGCTCGTCGGCGAGCCAGCGCCGGAGCGCCTCCTGCCGCCGCAGCTTGCCGGACGAGGTGCGCGGCAGGCTGCCGGGGGCGAGCACCGCGACCCGGTCGGGCGCGAGGCCGGTGGCCGTCCGCACCGCCCGCGACGCCGCGGCGCCCAGCGCCGGGTAGTCGGCTGCGGGGAGCTCGCTGCGCGCCTCGAGGAGGAGAACGAGCTCCTCGCCAGCCGCCCCCTCGGGCAGGTGCGACACCGCCACCGCGCAGCCGGTGCGCACGCCGTCGACCGCGTCAACGGCGTGCTCCACCTCGGACGGCGCGTGGCAGCGGCCGCGCAGGATGAGCACGTCCTTGGCGCGCCCGGTCAGGAAGAGCTCGCCGCCGTGGAGGAAGCCGAGGTCGCCGGTGTCGAGCCAGCCGTCCCGCAGCGCCTCGGCGGTCGCCTCCGGCCGCCCGAGGTAGCCGTCCATCAGCGACGGGCCCCGGACCAGCACGCGGCCGACCCGGCCGGGCGCGAGGGCGCGGCCCGCCGGGTCGCGGATCTCGAGCGAGAAGCCGGGCAGCGGCCGCCCCACCGACACCAGCTCGATGCCGTCGGGCTGCTCCCGCGCCTCGGCCGCGGCCGCCAGGGGCTCGCGGTCGAAGCGGCGGCTCGTGAAGCCGCGCCCGAGCTCCGAGAAGGTCACAGCCAGGGTCGCCTCCGACAGCCCGTAGACCGGAGTCAGGGCCTCCGCCCGGAAGCCCCAGCGCGCGAAGCGTTCGCAGAAGGCGCGCAGGACCCGCGGCGCCACCGGCTCGGCGCCGTTGAGCGCCACCCGCCAGCAGGAGAGGTCGACGCCCGCGAGCTCCTCGTCGCGGACCTTGGCGACGCACAACGAGTAGGCGAAGTTCGGCGCCGGCGACAGTGTCGCCCGGAGGCGCGAGATCGTGCGCAGCCAGACCGCCGGCCGGGCCACGAAGAGCTCCGGCGGGATCAGGGTCAGGGTGCCCGGCCGCTCGAGGGCCGGCAGCACGCAGCCGATCAGACCCATGTCGTGGTAGAGAGGCAGCCAGCTGACGCCGCTGTCGACCCCGTCGGCGCGCGGCGGCCACAGGCCGTTGAGGATCCGGGCCTGCGCCAGCACCGCGCGCTGGCTGAGGGCGACCGGCTTGGGCTCGACGGTGGTGCCGGAGGAGAACTGGATCAGGGCGAGCGCGCGCTCGTCGACCGCGGCCTGGAAGGGGGGCCCGGCGTCGAGCTCGTCGAGGCTCCGGCAGCCGAGGGCCGGGCGCGCGCGTTCGACCGCCTCTCCGAGGAGCCGCCGCACCCCGGGGTCGGCCAGCACCAGCCGCGCCCCCACCGCCTCGAGCATCGCCGCGGTGCGGGCGCTGTACTCCGCGAGGCGGCCCAGCCGAACTGGCGGGTAGAGCGGCACCGGCACCGCGCCCGCGAGCAGGCTGCCGAAGAAGGCGTCGAAGAAGCCGACTCCCGTCGGGTAGACGAGGGCGACCCGCTCCCCTGGAGCCACGCCTGTCCCGCGGATGCGGCCCGCCGCCGCGCGCGCCCTGTCGTGGATCTCCGGCCAGGGCAGCCAGCTCTCGCGTTCGAAGCGGTCGAGCAGGCGCAGCCCGGTGTCGGGAAACCCGGCCGCCCGCTGGAGCAGCGCGTCGAGGGTCCGCGGCTCAGGCATCGCGGGCCTCGCGGATCGCCGCGACGAGGTCGCCGACGGTCTCGATCGCAGCCTCCTGGTCGAGGCAGACCCGGAAGTGGTTCTCGACCTCCAGGGCGAGGCTCAGCATCTTGAGGCTGTCGAGCTCGAGGTCCTCGACCAACCGCAGCTCCGGGCGGAGCTCGCCCTGGAAACCCACGTGGGCCCGCGCGACCGCGGCGATGCCCGCCAGCACCTCGGCCTCCGAGGCGCTCACCGGCCGCCCTCCGCCGCCGCGAGGGCGGGCTCCTCGACGCCGATGCGCAGCCTGAGGAGGGCGAGGTTCGCGAGGCCGAAAACGACCGCCGTCAGCCACGCGCCGTGGACGAGCGGGATCGCCGCCAGCTCGAGGACCACCGCCAGGTAGTTGGGGTGGCGCAGCCAGCGGTAGGGGCCGGCGGTCACCGAGGGCTCGCCCGGCAGCACCACGACCCGCGTCGTCCAGCGCGCGCCGAGCGTGCGCAGGGTCCACCAGCGCAGGCCGAGCGCCGCAGCCAGCACCGCGAGCGCACCGAGCGCGAGCGCCGGCCGGAAAGGCCGCCCGAGGAGCCACACCTCGGCGAGGCAGGCGACGAGGAAGGCCGTGTGGAGGGCGACCATCCACGGGTAGTGCGAGGCGCCGACCTCGCGCCCTCCGCGGGCGAGCAGCGCGCGCAGGTGGCGCCGCGAGATCGCGAGCTCCCACAGCCGCTGGCAGGCCACCGCCGCGATCAGCAGCGAGAAGGCGACGCGGGAATCGAGGCCGGCGATCACGACCCGTCGTCCTCCCACCGCAGGAGCACCAGCTCCGAGCAGAAGCCGGGCCCCATCGCCGACATCAGGCCCCAGCTGCCGGGCGGCGGCGGCGCGGCGAGCGTCTCCTCGAGCACCAGCAGGACCGAGGTCGAGGACAGGTTGCCGACCTCGCGCAGGGTGCGCCAGGCGCTGTCGAGGGCTCCCGGCGGCAGCTCGAGGGCCTCCTGCATCGCCTCCAGCACCCGCGGCCCGCCGGGGTGCGAGATCCAGCGCGCGATGTCGCCGCGTCCGAGGCCGTGCGCGGCGAGGAAGGCGTCGACGTCGCGCCGCAGGTGGCGGCGCACCATCTCGGGGACCTCGGCCGAGAGCACGACCTTGAAGCCGCGCTCCGACACGTCCCATCCCATCACCCGCTCGGTGTCCGGGTAGAAGGACGAGCGGCTGTCGACCACGGTCGGGCCGGCGCAGGCGCGGCCGTCGCCCACCAGCACCGCGGCCGCCGCGCCGTCGCCGAAGAGGCCGGAGGCGATCAGGTTCTCGACCGAGAGGTCCTCGCGCTGCAGGGTCAGCGAGCAGAGCTCCACCGAGAGCAGCACCGCGACCTCGCCGGGGTGGCCGCGCAGGTAGTCCGCGCAGCGCGCGACGCCGGCCGCTCCGGCGAGGCAGCCGAGGCCGAAGATCGGCACCCGCTTCAGCGTCGGCGGCAGGCCGAGCCGGTTGACGAGGCGCGCGTCGATCGACGGCGTCGCGACGCCGGTGACGGTCACGAAGTAGAGCGCGTTGACGTCGGCGACGCCGAGGCCCGCCCCGGCGAGCGCCGCCAGCACCGCCTCGCCGCCGAGCTCCTGCGCGACCCGGATCCAGTGGTCGTTCGCCTCACCCCAGCCGCCGAGCGCCGGGTAGGCCTCGAGCGGCAGCGCGAGCCGCCGCCCGCCGACCAGGACGTTGCGGTGCAGCTGCTCGAGGCGGCCGAGGTTGAAGTAGCGCGCCGCCCAGCGCTCGCGAAAGGCCGCGAGCAGGGTCTCCTGGTCGTAGGCGTGCGGTGGCAGGGCCGAGGCCGCGGACGCGATCCTCACCGCATCTCCCGCCGGCGCCGCCCTGGGTGTGTCGTCTGCACGTGCCTCGCCCCCGCCATCCCCGTGAGAAACAGTCCGCGGGCGGCCTCTATTGCTCCGCCCGGAGCCGCGCCGGGACGATGTCGCCCGCGTCACAGCTCCGAACCCGGAATCCGCTAGCATGATGACCGATGCACGTCGCCACCGCCAGACCGACGCCCGAACCGGGGACCCTCCGCCTCGCGGCCCTGCTCGCCGCAGCCGCCGGCGCGGTGACGGCTGGGCTGTGGCTCGCCGGCTGGCTGCCGGGGGTCGAGCGGGTCGGCTCCGACCTCCTGCTGCGGGCGACCGTCGGCGGCCGCGGCGGTGCCGTTCCGGTCGCCGCGGTGCTGATCGACGACCGCGCCCTGGCCCGCCTCGGCCCCCTGCCGTGGCCGCGCGCGCGAATCGCCGAGCTCGTCGACGCGGTGGCCGATGCCGGCGCGGCCGCCATCGCCGTCGACGTCCTGCTCGCAGGCCCGACGGCCCCCGAAGACGACCGGCGCCTCGGCGCTGCAATCGCGCGGCTGCCGGCGGTGCTCGCCGCCGCGCTCGACCGCGACGGCGCCTGGCTGCTGCCTCCCCCGTCCGTGTCCGGCGCCGCCGTCGTCGCCCACGCCTACGGCGAGGTCGGCCCCGACGGCGTGGTGCGCACGATCGCTGCCACCAAACAGGCCGGGGACCTCGCCCTGCCGGCGCTCGCGCTGGCTGCGGCCCGGCTTCTCGAGCCGCGGCTGGCGGTCGCCCCCGGCACCGCGCTGCGACCCGCCTTCCGGCCGGCCCCGCAGGCCCTGCCGACGCTCGGCGCAGCAGAGGTCCTCGCGGGGGCGCGGCCCGCCGACGCCCTCCGTGGCCGTCTCGTCTTCGTCGGCATCGCCGCCACCGGCGCCGGCGACCAGTTCGTCGTTCCGACCGGGCCGCGCCGCGCGCCGGCGCCCGGAGTGCTCGCCCACGCCTCGGCCGCCGCCTCGATCCTCGGCGGGCGCCTGCTGCGGGTGCCGCACCCGATCTGGACAGCCGCCGCCTGCCTGGTTCTCGCCTTCGGCGTGCAGCTGCTGCGGAGCCGGGCCGGCGCCTTCGACCTCGCCCGCTTCGCGGCCCTCCTCGCCGGCCTGCTCCTGCTCGCCGGCGCCGCCGCCCGCTGGGGCCTGGTGCTGCTCCCGGTGGCGACGCTCGCCGTCGCCATGGTCGCCTCGGCCCTGCTCCGCGAGACCCTGGAGTCGCGGCTCGCCCGGCGCGAGATCTCGAGCCTGCTCGGCTCCCTGCTCGCCCACCTCGGCGACCGCACGGCGGCAGCGCCGCCGCGCACCGCGCGCGCCCGGCTGGCGGCACTCAAGCGCCTCCAGCGCAGGGTGCTCGAGGAGGACGCGGCGCGGCGGGCGCTGCTCGACGGCATGGCCGAGGGAGTGGTGCTGTGGGCCCCGGACGGCGCCCTGCTCGAGGCCAACCCCGCCGCGCGGCGGCTGTGGGGCGGGGTGCCGACGCCCGGCGAGCTCGACGCCGCCGCCGGGAGCGGCGAGGCGGTCATCGCCCGCGGCGCGCGGGAGCTCGCCGTGCGCAGCAGCGAGCTCGGGTCGGGCCGGCTGGCGCTGCTCCGCGACGCGACCGCCGAGCGCGCCCTCGAGCGGCAGCGGCGGGAGATGCAGCGCCTCGTCTCACACGAGCTGAGGACGCCGCTGGCCTCGATCGCCGGTCTCGGCGAGACCCTCGAGCGCTACCCCCTGACGGGCGACGAGCTCGCGCGGGTGGCGGCGCTGATCCGCGGCGAGGCGCAGCGCCTCAGCGAGATGGTCGGCCTCTTCCTCGACCTCGAGCGCCTCGGCGGCGGCCACTGGGAGAGCGCCGCGGAGCGCCTCGACCTCCGGCAGCTGGTCGCCGCGCGCCTCGACCTCCTCGAGGCGGCCGCCGCCTCCCGCGGCATCACCCTGGCGCGGGATCTGGCCGGACAGTGCCGGATCGACGGCAGCGCCGTCCTCTTCGAGCGGGTGGTCGACAACCTCGTCGGCAACGCCATCCGCCACACCCATGCAGGCGACACCGTCGAGGTCGGGCTCCGTTCGGAGGCCGGCCGCGTCCGGCTTGCGGTCCGCGACCACGGCCCCGGTATCCCGGAGCACGCTCAGGGTCGGATCTTCGAGCGCTTCTTCCGCGTGCCGGGGGCGGGCAGCCCCGGCGCCGGGCTCGGCCTCGCGCTGGTCAAGGAGGTCGTGACCTGGCACGGAGGTTGCGTGGGAGTCGAGAGCAGGGTCGGCGCGGGCGCCGTCTTCACGGTCGAGCTCCCCGCCGCCGCAGAGGAGTGAAGGTGGCACGAGCCAGGGTGCTGGTGGTCGACGACGACACCGCGATGCGCGAGCTGATGGTCCTCGCACTCTCGAAGGAGGGCTTCGAGGCGCGCGCCGCGGCCACCTCCGCCGCGGCCCTCGCGGCGCTCGCCGAGGCCTCCTTCGAGGTCATCGTCACCGACATCTACCTCGGCGACGGCACCGGCCTCGAGCTGCTCGAGCGCTGCCGCGAGACCTGCCCGGAGGCCAAGGTCATCCTCGTGACCGCCCACGGCACCATCGAGACCGCGGCCTCGGCGCGGCGGCTCGGCGTCTTCGACTACCTGGCCAAGCCCTTCGCGGTCGAGGTCCTGGTCGAGCGCGTCCGCGCCGCCTCCCGCACGCCCGCTGCCGCCGGCCGGCCGGTCGAGCTCGGGCCGGCGTCGATGATCATCGGCAACGACCCCGCGATCGTCGAGGTCTACAACGCGGTCGCGCGGGTGGCGCCACTGCCGATCCCGGTGCTGGTGCGCGGCGAGACCGGCACCGGCAAGGAGCTGATCGCGCGCGCGCTGCACCGCTACTCCGCCCACCCCGACGGGCCCTTCGTGCCGATCAACTGCGGCGCGATCCCCGACACCCTGCTCGAGAGCGAGCTCTTCGGCCACCGGCGCGGCGCCTTCACCGGAGCCGACCGCGACCACCGCGGCGCCATCGAGGCCGCCCGCTCGGGGACCCTGTTCCTCGACGAGGTCGGCGAGCTTCCCGCCGCCCTCCAGGTCAAGCTGCTGCGCTTCCTGCAGTCGGGCGAGGTCCGGGCGGTGGGCTCCGACCGCTCCCTCGAGGTGCCGGTGCGCGTCGTGGCTGCGACCAACCGCGACCTCCGCGCCGAGGTCGCCGCGGGCCTCTTCCGCGAGGACTTCTTTTTCAGGCTCGCCGCCTACGAGATCGTCCTGCCGCCCCTGCGCGAGCGCCGCTCGGACGTCCCGCTGCTCGTCGAGCACTTCCGGCGCGCCCACGCCGAGCGTCTCGGTCTCGATCCGCAAACCACTGTCACGAATGAGGTTCTGTCAGTGCTCGAGGGGCACCCCTGGCCCGGCAACGTGCGCGAGCTCGAGCACGTGGTGCAGCGCCTGCTGGTCGACACCGGCGCCCTTTCCGACGCCGGGCGAGCGCGCGGGCTGCTCGCGAGCGCGGCCGCCGCGCCGCCGGCGCCCGCGCCGGCGCTGCCCGCGATCGGCGATGAGCTGAGCCTCAAGGAGCTCGAGCGGCTCCACATCGAAGCGGTGCTCAGGAGAACCGGCGGCAACCGCACCCGCGCCGCCGAGATCCTCGGCATCGAACGCAAGTCGCTGTACCGCAAGGCCGAGCGGCTCGGCATCGCGCTCGATCCGAGCGACGAGGGGGAATGAGCATGAGATCCGGAGGCCTCGCGCTGCTCGCCGCCGTCGCCGCTCTCGGCGCCGCCGCCGTCGCGGAGGAGCCCGCTCGGCTCCGCTACGAGGTGGTGGCCGTCAAGCGAACGCTGGTGGTCGATGCCGCCGACGGCGAGCGCCCGCTGGCGGTCGGCGACCACGCTCTCGCCGGCGACACCCTGCACACCGGCGCGCGCTCGAGCGCCGAGCTCGCGGTGCCGGAGCGCGCCGCCCTCTTCAAGGTCGCGGCCAAGACGCGCTTCCGGCTCGCCCACGGCCAGCCGGGCGTCCTCCTCGAGCTCGGGCGCGGCAGCCTGCGCGCCATCTTCGGCCCGCTGGCCGACGGCGAGGAGCAGGAGCGGCTGCTGACCACGCCGTCGGCGGTGCTCGCGGTGCGCGGCACCGACTACGGCGTCGAGGTCGCCAGGGACGGCGACACCTCGGTCGTCGTCTTCGCGGGCACCGTCGAGGTGCGCGACGTCGGCGGCCTCGGCGAGGCTGTGGCGGTGCCGGCGGGGCAGATGCTCCGGGTGCGCCACGGGCGCCCCGCCGGCGAGCCGGCGCCGCACGCGCTGTCGGGCGCCGACTGGGATCGCGGCCGCCGGCAGCGCGTCGAGGCGCCGCCGCAGGGCGGCATGCAGTCGGGCTCCGGCGGACCGGGCCAGACCAGCGGCGGCCGTCAGGGCTCCCGCCAGGGGGGCGGGTCGAAACGACCCGGCGGCTGAGTCGCCGCGACCCGTGCCGTCGGCCGCATCAGGGAGATGCGGCCGGGACGCGGCGCAGCGCCGGCAGCGCGGCGAGGCCGAGCAGGCAGGCCGCGAGCATGGTCGCCGCCGCCGTCCAGAAGGGCCAGCCGGGGCCGAGCCCGCCGTAGGCGACCTCGGCCCAGAACGGTCCGCCGATGCGGGCGAGCGACGCGATCCCCTGCTGCAGCCCCATGACGCCGCCGACCTCGCCGGCGGCGGCCGTGCGGGACACCAGCGACGTGAGCGCCGGGTGGGCGACGCCCTGGCCCAGGGCGAGCGCGGCGAGGATGCCGAGCAGCGGGCCTCGTCCCGCGAGAGCGGGCAGCACTGCGAGCGCGAGCGCCGACACCAGGGTGCCCGCGACCACCAGCCGCGCCTCGCCGAAGCGCCGCGCCAGGGGGCCGATCAGGCCGCCCTGCACCACCGCCCCCAGCACCCCGGCGTAGGCGAAGAGCCAGGCGATGGTCGAGGTCGTGAAGGCGAAGCGCAGCCTCGCGAGCTGCGCGAAGGTGGTCTCGAAGTTGGCGAAGGCGAAGATCGTCAGGAAGACCATGACGAGGGCCGGCCCGAGCAGCGGCTGCGCGAGCGCGCCGCGCAGCGCCGCGAGGTCGAGGGCGCGGCGGCCGGCGGGCTGCCGCGCGCTCCGCTCGAGGGTCTCGGGCAGCAGCAGGAGGACCAGCACGAAGGCGGTGGCGGAGGCGACGGCCGCGATGACTCCGGGCAGCCACGGCCGCACCGCGACCGCGAGGCCGCCGATCGCGGGTCCGAGGATGAAGCCGAGACCGAAGGCCGCCCCGATCAGACCCATGCCCTTGGCGCGGTCCTCAGGCCCCGTGATGTCGGCGACCACCGCGTGCGCGGTCGAGATGTTGCCGCCGGCGATGCCGGGGATGATCCGCGACAGGAACAGCATCGCGAGCGAGCCCGCGAAGCCGAACAGCAGGTAGCCCGCCGCGGCGGCGGCGAGCGACACCAGCAGCACCGGCCGCCGGCCGACCCGGTCCGAGAGCCGCCCCAGGACCGGCGCGAAGATGAACTGCATGATCGAGAACGAGGCCATCAGCAGCCCGAAGACCACGGGCGACGGCCCGTACTCCTCCGCGTAGAGGGGGAGGATCGGGATGACGATGCCGAAGCCCACCAGATCGATGAACACGATCAGGAAGACGGTACCGATCTTCGCCCGGTGCTCTCGCAAACGACGTTCCTCCCTCGGGGCCGGCGCATTCTACACGGCCCAACCACCCGGCCGTATGAACCTCAGAGGCCGCCTATCGCCGCCAGAACTCGCGCGAGAACAGCGCGAGCAGGGTGAAGATCTCGAGCCGGCCGAAGAGCATGCAGGCGGCGAGCACGACCTTCACCACGCCCGGAAAGTGCGAGAAGTTGTCGTAGGCGCCGACCTCGCCGAGGCCGGGGCCGACGTTGGAGATCGAGGTCAAGGCGGCCGAGAGCGCGGTCAGGAGATCGTAGTCGTAGGCGGCCACGACCGCGGTGCCGGCGAGCGTGATCAGCAGGTAGGCGGTCAGGAAGGCCCAGACCCCGGATAGCACCGCCTCGGAGACCACCGCGCCGCCGTACTTGACCGGCCGCACCGCATGGGGATGGATGAGGCGGTGCAGCGTCGTGCGCATGGAGCGCAGGGCGAGCAGCGCGCGCAGGCTCTTGATGCCGCCGCCGGTCGAGCCCGACATGCCGCCGAGCACCATCAGGCACAGCAGCACCAGCAGCGGCAGCGTGGGCCACAGCTCGAAGTCGGTCGTGCAGTAGCCGGTCGTGGTGAGGATGCTCAGCGACTGGAAGGCAGCGTTTCGGAAGGTGTCCGCCAACCGTGCGCCGTCATCGTGGACGGTGGCGGAGAGCACCAACGTCGACAGCACGATCACGCCCAGGAAGTAGCGCAGCTCGCTGTCCCGCCACACCTCGGCTGGCCGCCCGGTGAGGAGCCGGTAGTGGAGGACGAAGTTGATGCCCGCGAGCAGCATGAAGACGATCACGATCCACTCGACCAGCGGCGAGCCGAACTCCCCCACCGAGGTGTTGCGGGTCGAGAAGCCGCCGGTGGCGAGGGTCGTGAAGGCGTGGCAGAGCGCCTCGAAACCGGAGAGGCCCGCAAGCCGCAGGGCCACCCACTCGGCGGCGGTGAAGCCGAGGTAGACCAGCCACAGGCTGCGGGCGGTCGCGGCGAGCCGCGGTCGCACCTTGTCCTTCACCGGCCCCGGCACCTCGGCCTTGAACAGCTGCATGCCGCCGATTCCGAGCAGAGGCAGGATGGCGATGCTGAAGAGGATGATGCCCATGCCGCCCAGCCACTGCGTCTCGGCCCGCCACAGGAGCAGCGAGTCCGGAGCGCTGGCGGTGTCGGCGATCACCGTCGAGCCGGTGGTGGTGAAGCCCGAAACCGACTCGAAGAGCGCGTCGATCGGGCCCAGGGTGCCGGCGACCAGATACGGCACCGCGCCAACCAGCGAAACCGTGATCCAGGCCCCGCCGACCACCAGGAAACCGTCCCGGGGATGGATGTGGCGGTCGGCGGGCGGCCGGATCTTGACCAGCGCGAGGCCGGCGGCGCCAGCGATCGCGATCGCCGCCAGGAAGGGTGCCGGCGCCTCCCGGAACAGCACGCTGGCGGCGAGAGGCATGCAGAGAAAGGCCGCCGCGATCAGCAGCAGCCACCCCAGCAGGTAGGCGACGAAGCGCCGGTTCATGCCTCTGCGCCTCCGGCCCAGTCACCAGGACTCGAGCATGTCGTCGAGCCGCGACGCCATCCGCGCGGCGGTCACCACGACCACCTTGTCGCCCGGCTCGATGCGGGTCGTGCCGCCGGGGATGAAGATGCGCTCGCCGTGCCGGACCGCCACCACCAGGATGCCGCGCGCGAGGCCGAGCTCCGCCAACGGCGAGCGCACGAGGCGGCTGCCCGCGGTCGCCTCGAGCTCGAACACCTCCACCGAGTCCTCGAGCAGCGCCGCCACGGCGGTCACCTTGCCCCGCCGCGCGAACTGCAGCGCGAGGCTCACCGACAGCAGCCGCGGCGAGATGATGGCGTCGATGCCCAGCTCACCGGTCAGCTCCGCGAGGGCGGGGTTGTCGACCACCGCGAAG
>JALOKS010000018.1 GCA_025456385.1 Thermoanaerobaculales bacterium
GCGGTGGGGGTGGCCGGCGTGGCGGGCGAGGGCGTGCTCGGCGTCGCGCACCGCCGCCACTGGGTGCTGCGCCCGCACGCGCCGCCACAGCTCGTCGAGCCGCGGCTCCCAGTCCCGCGCCGGCTCCGCCCGGTAGGCCAGACGCGAGGGCGGCGAACGGCGCGGCCGGCTCCGCAGCAGCCGCGCCGCCGCGGGCAGCGCGAACTCCTCGCCGCCGAGCAGCGGGGGGGCGCCGGGCGTCGCACCGGCGGCGACGCGGAAGACCACCTCGAAGCGCCGGCCCGGCCCGAAGGCGGCGAGGAAGGCCGCGACGGTCTGCGCCCAGATCGCGGCGCGCTGCCGGTCGTCGCCCGCCTCAGGGACCACGAAGGGGTCGACCACAGCCGCCGCCGCGAGCTCGCGGCCGCCGAGCTCGAGGCGCAGCGGCAGGGCGGCGAGGTGGGCGACCAGCCGGCCGTCGCGGCGGGCGGTCACGATCGGCCGCCCCGCCGGCGCCGGCGGGTGGCGCCAGGCCCACTCGTCGAGGCTGCGGGCGGTGCCGAAGACACGGTTGCGGGTGTCGTTGATCTCGACCTCGTCGCCGGGGCGGAAGGCGCGCACCTCGACGGCGGCGGCGCTCACCCGCCGCCCCCGCCGTCGAGCTCCCAGCGGTGCTCGAGCTGGAGCAGGGCGAGCGACCAGCCCTCGTCGGCCGGGCGCAGGCAGTCGGTCACCACCGCCTGATCCCAGATGTGGAGGGCGCTGGGGTCGAAGATGTAACCGGTCACCGAGTAGGTGCCCTTGGCGAGCGGCAGGCCGTCGATCCGCACCCGGTCGCGGCGGAGGCCGGCGCCCGAGCGGGGCGGCAGGCCGTCGACGAAGGTGGCCACCGCCACCACCCGAGTGCCGTCGCCGCGATCGAGGGAGACGCCGACGTGGAACGCGGCCTCGGCGTCGACCGCCTCCCACTCGAGCTCGACGGTGAGCGCCATCCCCGGCGCGTAGGTCGCGACCGGCCGCCCCTCGCCGTCGAGGACGCGGATGCCCCGCACCCGCGCCTGGTGGCCGGGGCGCTGCGCGGCGGGCGCCGGCTCGGCCTCCGCGCTCTCGCCCAGCCGCCGCTTCTCGCGGTTGACCAGGAACTCCTCGTAGGCGTTGACGACCTCCTGCGCCGGCCCGTCGCGCTCGATGCGGCCGCCGCGCAGCCACAGGGCGCGCGTGCAGAACAGCGACACGTAGTACATGGAGTGCGAGCAGAACAGGATCGTGGTGCCGCGGTCGCGGATCTCGCGGATGCGGTCGACGCACTTCTTCTGGAAGTAGCCGTCGCCGACCGCCAGCGCCTCGTCGACCACCAGCACATCCGGGTCGACGTGGGTGGCGACCGCGAAGGCGAGGCGCATCGCCATGCCGGTCGAGTAGCTCTTCACCGGGTGCTCGACGAACTCGCCGAGCTCGGCGAAGGCGAAGATGTCGTCGAGGCGGGCCACCATGTCGTCCCGTTCGAGACCCATCAGCGCGCCGTAGAGAACCGCGTTGTCGCGGCCCGAGAACTCGGGGTGGAAGGCCGCGCCGAGCTCGAGGATCGCGGCCACCACCCCGCGCACCTCGACGCGGCCGGCGGTCGGCGTCGTGGTGCCGGCGACGATCTTGAGCAGGGTCGACTTGCCGGCGCCGTTCTCACCGATGATACCGACCGCGGCGCCCGGCTCGACCGTGAAGCTGACATCCTCGAGGGCGCGGAAGTCGAGGTGCCGGCTCGACCGCCCGATGAGGCGCTTCAGGCGCTCGCCGGGGGCCGCGTAGACGCGGTACCACTTGTGGACCCCGGCCACGACAATGGCCTCGTCGAGGCTCGTCAAACCCATGACAGAGCGCAAGATATCACAGGACCGAGGCTCAGCCCCGGTGCTGGTCCCAGTCCGGGAAGGCGATCAGGCGCAGGCGGCGCATCGCCCGCAGGTAGGCGCCGAGGCGCTCCTCGATCTGCGGGCAGGCCTCCGGGAACGCCTCGCGCATCGCGCCGGCCAAGGTGCGGACCTTGGTCGCGCCGTCGAGCCGCCGCCAGGCGAAGCTGCCGAGCTCGTCGAGGCGGACGCGGCGCGGCGTCAGCAGCCAGGCGGTGGCGGCGAGGAGGCCGGAGAGGCCACGCAGCGGCGGCCGCGGCCGTTCGATCACGACCCGCCCGTCGCGGTTCTCCTGCCACGGCGCACAGCGCACGGGCTCGAGCTCGAGGAGGTCGACGACCCGCTGCGGGGGCTCTTCGCTCCGCCGTGCCACCGGCTCAGGCCCCCGGGCCCCGGCGGCGGGCGAGCGGCAGCCACACCAGGAGCGCGAGCAGCAGCGGGTAGACCAGCAGGCCCGCGCCGAAGCTGTGCCCGAGCTGCGGCAGCAGGTGCTCGCTCTCCGCCATGCCGAGCTTGGCCTGCTCGTAGAGCACGACGAAGGCGAGCAGCACCGCCATCAGGGACTGACCGGCGATGAGGCCAGACGAGACCAGGATGCCGGAGTTCTCCGCCCGCGTCCGCTCCTCCGGGCCGGCCTTCGCCCGGTCGAGGAACCAGTCGAGGATCGCCCGGATGACGCCGCCGGCGAAGACCGCCGAGGTGGTCGAGAAGGGCAGGTACATGCCGACCGCGATCAGCATCGGCGCCGGCGCCTTGATGAGGATCAGGGCGAGGCCGAAGAGCATGCCGACGATCACCAGCGGCCAGGCCATGTCGCCGCCGACGATGCCCTGGGCCATCAGCGCCATGAGCCCCGCCTGCGGCGCCGGCAGCTCGACCGAGCCGATGGTGTAGGCCTTGTTGAGGACCATCAGCAGCACCGGCAGGGCGATCGCTGACGCCACCACGCCAATGATCTCGCCGATCTGCATGCGCCAGGGCGTGCCGCCGAGGATGTGGCCGACCTTGAAGTCCTGCATCATGTCGCCGGCGACGCCGGCCGCACAGCACACCACGCCCGCGACCCCGAGGACCGCCGCGACCCCGTGCACGCCCGTGACTCCCATCAGGACCATCAGCAGGGCGGAGATCACGAGCGCCGACAGCGTCAGGCCGGAGATCGGGTTGTTCGAGTTGCCGACCAGCCCGACGAGGTAGCCCGCGACCGCCGCGAACAGGAGGCCGAGCAGCAGCATCACCACCGTCAGCACCACGGCGGGCAGTGCGGCGTCGGCGAAGTAGCGGTAGAGGAAGAACATCGGGATCGCCATCACGCCGATCGCGAGGAGCACCCACTTCAGGTCGAGGTCGAGGTCGGTGCGCTCGGTGTCGGCGGCCGCGCCCCCGGCCTTGAGCGCCGCGACCGCCTTGGTGATGCCGTTGATCAGCGAGGCGCGCAGCGAGTAGAGGGTGTAGAAGGCCGACACGATCATGGTGCCCACCGCGAGCGGACGGATCTGGCGGAACCAGACCTCGACCGCGAGCGCGGAGAAGCCCGACTCGCTGCCGATGGCGGCGAGCTCCGGGTTGAGGAAGATCGCGAGCGGCACCAGCACCAGCCAGCCGGTGATCGCACCGCAGAACAGCACCGCCGAGATCCTCAGGCCGACGATGAAGCCGACCCCCATCACCATCGGCGAGGCCTCCGGGGTCGACAGCAGCATGCCGCCCGCGTACTCGATCTTCTGCCCGAGGAGGCTGATCGCCGAGCGCCCGAAGTGCACGAAGTGGGAGGCGCGGTCCTGGATGAGCCGGACGCCGGCGTCGTTCTTCACGAGCTCCCACAGCGCCGCGATGCCCATGGCGCCGAAGACCAGGCCGGCGCCGGTCTGGCCCTTCTGCCCGGCCTTGACGATCTCGGCCGCGGCCACGCTCTCCGGGAAGGGGAGCTCCGCCTCGACGACCAGCGGCCGCCGCAGGATGATCACGAACAGCACCCCGAGCACGCCGCCGATGCCCATGATGAGCGTCGCGTCGAGGAGCTTGAAGTCGGCCCACGCGCCAGAGATGATGAAGGCGGGAATCGTGAAGATCGCTCCCGCGACCAGCGACTCGCCCACCGAGGCGGTGGTCCGCGCCAGGTTCTCCTCGAGGATGTTGCCGCGGAATATGCGCAGGGCGGCCATCGCCACCACCGCCGCCGGGAAGGTGGCGGCGACTGTCAGGCCGACCTTCATCCCGAGGTAGGCGTTGGCGGCGCCGAGCACGACCGCCATCACCACGCCGAGCAGCAGGGCCTTGAAGGTGAACTCCGGCATCGAGGTCGCGGCCGGCACGTAGGGAACGAACGTCTTCTCCTCCGCCATGAACCCCTCCCCCCGTCTGGTGGAGCGATTCTAGCCCAGCCGGTTGTCGCTGCTTCTGGATTTCGGATTTCGGATTTTCGGATTTTCGGATTTCCACTGGGGCGGGCACAGGGATCGGAATTCCGAATTCCGAATTCCGACTTCACTCTCTCAGCTTCTGCTCCAGCAGCTCGCCGGCGATCACCATCAGGCGGCTCTCGGTGAGCACGCCCACCAGGTGCTCGTCCTTGATCACCGGCAGGCAGGCCCAGCCATTGGTCCGCATCAGGTCGATGGCCTCGACGGTCGGGGTTTCGGGAGAGACGCTCACCGGGTCGCGCTGCATGACCGCGCTCACCGGCAGCGGGGCCTCCATCCGCTCGGGCTGGTAGGTGCCGACCAGGCTCAGCAGCTTGCGCTGCGACACCATGCCGATCAGGCGGTTGTCGTCGTCCTCCACCATGACGTGGCGGATGTTGTTCCACACCATGAGGTTGGCGACGAGGTCGACGGGCTCGTTGGCGTTGACGGTGACGATGTCGGTGTCCATGCACTGCTCGACGGTGGCGTAGCTCTGCTTCCAGCCGCCGCCCTCCTCGATGCGGGCCAGCTCCCAGGTGTGGACCGGCCGGCCGTCCCGCTGCCGCGCCCGGGTGGCGGCGGTGATCGCCGACAGGCGCTCCGTCAGCGGTCCGCGGTCGGCGAGGCCCGCGAGCGAGTCGAGCTGCCACTGCGCGCCGGTGCGCCGGGAGCGCACCCGCTCCTCGATCACGCCGAGGTAGAGGTCGATGTTCTCCTGCTCGAGGTGGGGCGTCTCCAGCCCGAGCCTCGCGAGCGGCAGCATCTCGTCGAGGATCAACCGGTGCGCCGGCACCGGCGGGGCGCCGGCCCAGCCGAGCTGGGCGTCGAGGCCGTGGCGGGCGGCGGCGAGGAAGTTGGCGCGCGCGTCGTCGAAGCTCATGTGCTCGGCGATGTTGCCGTAGCGCTCGAGGACGCCGCTGATGAGCCCGAACCAGAAGGCCGCGTTGGCGACCTCGTCCCGCGGCGTCGGTCCCGCCGGCAGGATCCGGTTCTCGATCCGGATGTGGGGCTTGTCGTCGTTGATGCCGTAGCAGACGCGGTTCCAACGGTAGATGGTGCTGTTGTGGAGGCGCAACGCCTTGAGGGTCGGCGCCCGCCCCATGTCGAGCTCGGCGAAGGGGTCGTCCTCGACCTCGGTCGAGATCAGGGCCCGGAAGCGGGCGATGTCCTCCTGGAAGATCTCGAGCACGGACTCCCGCACCCAGTGGCGGCCGAAGCTGACCCGCGGCGTCTGCTCCCGCAGGTGCGGGGTCGTGCGCCGGGTGTCGATAGACTGCTGGAAGAGGCCGATCCGCGTCTCCGCCCACAACCGCTTGCCGAACAGCAGGGGCGAGTTGGCGGCCGCCGCGAGCAGCGGGCCGGCCACCGCCTGGGCCGCGTTGTAGAGCCGCGCGAACTCCTTCGGCGCGACCTGGAAGTGGACCTGGAAGCTGGTGTTGGCGGCCTCGACCAGGATCGAGTCGTGGTGCAGGTGGAGCTCGTCCTTGCCCTGGAGGAAGAACTCGTAGGCGCCGCCCTTGAGCCGGTTCATCGCCTCGTTCAGGGCGTAGTAGCGCGGGTTCGGCGTCATGTTGATCATCTCGAGGTCGGTCTTGCGCAGGGTCGGCAGGATGCCGGTCAGCAGCACGTCGCCGCCGCAGCGCTGCGCCGCCTCGCGGGCGCGGCCGAGGAGCTCGCCGATCTGCCACTCCATGTCGCGCAGGCAGCTGCCACCGAAGATCTGCGGGTCGAGGTTGAACTCGAGGTTGAAGCGCGCGAGCTCGGTGGTGAAGTGGGGATCGCCGACGGCCTCCAGGACCTCGGTGGCGATCGGCGCGGGACGTCCGAACTGATCGATGAGGAACATCTCCTGCTCGGCGCCGATCCTCCGCACCCCGGTCTCGAAGCGCTCCTCCTCGAGCATCCTCTCGAAGGCGCGCACATCGCGCAGGAGGTGCCTCAAGAAGACCCGGATGTCCTCGGCCTGCGACTGCTCGCGTACGTCCTGCTCGCCCATCGTGCCTCGCCTGCTCCCGTCCACGCTCGGACCGCCATTGTACGCGCACGGGCCACCCCCGGCGCCCCGCGCCGCTCGTCCCGCGACGCCACACCCCCCGCCGCATCAGCGCCCGGCCGGTCTCGCATCTTATAAAAGATCTATCAGATATGTGAACTTCAACACTTGACAATAGGATGCTCAGATATTAGATTCGTGACTGGCCCATGGCCGCTCGAGGAGGACCGCACCCGTGCCCGGAACCCACCAGTACACCGTCAAGGCCTCGGAGGCGCTGCAGGAGGCCTTCCGTCTCGCCGCCGCCCGCGGCAACCCGGAGGCCACCCCCAGCCACCTGCTGCTGGCGCTGATCCGCCAGGAGGCGGGCATCGCGCCGCGCCTGCTCGCCCGGGTCGGCGCGCCCGCCGCGGCGCTTGCCGCCGAGATCTCGGCCGCGCTCGACCGCCTGCCCGCCGCCCAGGGCGGTGCCGAGCCGCAGGCCTCGCGCGGCCTGCGCCAGGTGCTCGACGCCGCGCAGACGCTGGCGCCCCAGTTCCAGGACCAGTACGTGTCGGTCGAGCACCTGCTGATGGCCCTCGCCTCGGTGCCGGACACGGAGGCCGCGCGGGCCCTGACCGCCCACGGCGTCACCGGCGAGTCCCTGCTCACCGCCATCCAGGACCTGCGCGGCTCGCACCGGGTCACCGACGCCAACCCCGAGGACACCTACGAGGCCCTCGCGACCTACGGTCGCGATCTCACCGAGCTCGCCCGCGCGGGCAAGCTCGACCCGGTGATCGGACGCGACGAGGAGATCCGCCGGGTGATGCAGGTGCTGACCCGGCGCACCAAGAACAACCCGGTCCTCATCGGCGAGCCCGGGGTCGGCAAGACCGCCGTCGCCGAGGGTCTCGCGCAGCGCATCGCCTCCGGCGACGTCCCCGAGATCCTCGCGAAACGGCGCATCGTCGCCCTCGACATGGGCGCGCTCATCGCGGGCGCCAAGTACCGCGGCGAGTTCGAGGACCGGCTCAAGGCCGTCGTTAAAGAGGTGGTGAGCTCGGACGGCGAGGTGATCCTCTTCATCGACGAGCTCCACACTCTGGTCGGCGCCGGCGCCGCCGAGGGCGCGATGGACGCCGCCAACATCCTCAAGCCGGCGCTCGCCCGCGGCGAGCTGCGCGCCGTCGGCGCGACGACCCTCGCCGAGTACCGCAAGCACGTCGAGAAGGACGCCGCCCTCGAGCGCCGGTTCCAGCCGGTCGTGCTCGGCGAGCCCTCGGTCGAGGAGACGGTCGCCATCCTGCGCGGGCTCAAGGAGAAGTACGAGGTCCACCACGGCGTGCGCATCGCCGACACAGCGCTGGTCGCCGCCGCGGCCCTGTCGAAGCGCTACATCACCGATCGCTTCCTGCCCGACAAGGCCATCGACCTCGTCGACGAGGCGGCCTCGCGGCTGCGCATCGAGATCGACTCGATGCCGACCGAGATCGACCAGCTCGAGCGGCGGGCGCTGCAGCTCGAGATCGAGAAGCGTGCGCTCGCCAAGGAGAAGGACAGGGCCTCCAAGGAGCGGCTCGCGGCCATCGAGGAGGAGCTCGCCGGCCTGCGCGAGAAGAGCTCCGGCCTCAAGGCGCAGTGGCAGGCCGAGAAGGAGATCATCGGCCGTCTGCAGGGCCTCAAGGAGCGGATCGAGGCGACGCGCGAGGCGGCCGACCGAGCGGAGCGCGAGGGCGACCTGGAGCGCGCGGCCCAGCTGCGCTACGGCGAGCTGGTCGGCCTCAACCAGGAGCTCGAGCGGACCTCGACGCGGCTCAAGGAGCACCAGGCGGAGCACGGCACGATGCTCGCCGAGGAGGTCGGCGAGGAGGACATCGCGCGCTCGGTCTCGAAGTGGACGGGCATCCCGGTGTCGCGCCTGCTCGAGGGCGAGAAGGAGAAGCTCCTCAAGATGGAGGAGCGCATCGGCGAGCGGGTGGTCGGCCAGGACGACGCGCTGGCCGCGGTGGCGGCGGCGGTGCGGCGCGCCCGCGCCGGGCTCAAGGACCCCAACCGGCCGATCGGCTCCTTCCTCTTCCTCGGGCCCACCGGGGTGGGCAAGACCGAGGTCGCGCGCGCCCTCGCCGAGTTCCTCTTCGACGACGAGCGGGCGATGGTCCGGATCGACATGTCGGAGTACATGGAGAAGCACTCCGTCGCGCGCATGATCGGCGCCCCGCCCGGCTACGTCGGCCACGACGAGGGCGGCCAGCTCACCGAGGCGGTGCGGCGGCGGCCCTACTCGGTGCTGCTCCTCGACGAGGTCGAGAAGGCCCACCCCGACGTCTTCAACGTCCTCCTTCAGGTCCTCGACGAGGGCCGCCTCACCGACGGCAAGGGGCGGACGGTCGATCTCCGCAACACGGTCGTGATCATGACCTCCAACATCGCGTCCGCCATCATCCGCGACCTCCCGGAGGCCGAGCGCGAGCGCATGACCGCCCTCGTCGAGGCCGAGCTCAAGCGGGCCTTCCGCCCCGAGTTCCTGAACCGCATCGACGAGGTGCTGATCTTCCACCGCCTCTCCGAGGAGGACGTCGAGAGGATCGTCCACATCCAGCTCGCCAACCTCAACCGGCTGCTCGCCGGACAAGGTTTGGCCGTCGACGCCACGCCCGCAGCCGCCCGCCTCCTCGCCGACCGCGGTTTCGACCCCGAGTTCGGGGCGCGGCCGCTCAAGCGCGCCATCCAACGCCTGGTCCAGGACCCGCTGGCGCGGATGGTGCTCGCGGGCGAGATCGGACCCGGCACCACCATCCGGCTCGAGGACGTGGACGGCGAGCTGGTGCTGACCACGAGTGACACCCAGGTCAGTTCATAGTTTCGAGTTCTGAGTTTTGAGTTGTGAGTTCCGCCCGCCCCCCCGGACCCCTGGGAGGGAGGGGGAGAACTCAAAACTCAAAACTCAAAACTCAACACTGCGCCCTGCCGACCTTCGGCGGGGGGTCGGCTACACTGACTCCGATGCTCTCTCTATCCGACATGCGGCGCGATGCACGCGCCGCCTTCGACGCCGCGGTCGCCGAGGTGCAGCCGCGCCGCCTCGTACCGCGGGTGGTGCAGAAGATCGGCAGCTCGCTGGTCGTCGCCGGCGAGCGCTGGCCGGAGGTGGGTGGGCGCCGCGTCGTGATGGCGATCGGCAAGGCCGCCCCCGGGCTCGCCGAGGCCTGGATCGCCGCCGCAGCCGGGTGGGCGGGCGAGGTCTGGGTGCTGAGCCCGCATGACGCCCCGGTGTCGGCGCGCCTCGAGGCGGCGGCCACGATCCTGCGCGGCTCCCACCCCTACCCGGATGCCGCGGGCGAGGCGGCGACCCGGCGCCTGCTCGAGGTCGCGACCTCGCTCGGCGACGACGACCTGCTCGTCGTGCTGCTCTCGGGCGGCGGCTCGGCCCTCCTCGCGGCGCCGGTCGCCGGGATCGAGCTCGCCGAGGTGCGCGCCACCACCCAGGCCCTGCTCCACGCGGGCGCGGCCATCTCGGAGCTCAACTGCGTGCGCCGCCAGCTGCTGGCGGCAGCCGGCGGCGGGCTCGCCCAAGCGGCGTGGCCGGCCCCGGTGCGCACGCTGATCCTGTCCGACGTCCTCGGCGACCCACTGCCCGACATCGCCTCCGGGCCTACCGTGCCGCCGAGCAGCGGAGCCGCGGACGCCCTCGCGGTCCTCGATCGTCTCGCCCTCCGCACCGAGGTTCCGGCCGCGGTGCGGCGGGTCCTCGAGACGGCAGCCGCCCGACCGACCGAGGTGCCGGCGTGGGCCGCGGCGGTCTCGACCCGGGTCATCGGCAACAACCTCAGCGCCGTCACCGCTGCCGCGCGCGAGCTCCAGCGCCGCGGTTACGTCGTCGAGGTTGCGCGCGACCGGCTGACGGGTGAGGCCCGCGACCGCGGCCGCGAGCTCGCGGACGAGGTGCGAGCGTGGAAGCCGCCGGCGCCCGCGGCCGTGGTTTCAGGCGGCGAGACGACCGTCACCGTGCGCGGCGGCGGGCGCGGCGGCCGCAATCAGGAGCTCGCGCTGGCGGCCGCGATGGAGCTCGACGGCGCCGACGGCATCGTGCTGCTCGCGGCCGGCACCGACGGCATTGACGGGCTCTCCGACAACGCCGGCGCGGTCATCGACGGCGGCACGGCGGCGCGGCTGCGGGCGGCCGGCGTCGACGCCGCCGCAGCGCTCGCCGCCAACGACAGCGCGGCCGCGCTCGCGGCCGCCGGCGACACGATCCACACCGGGCCGACCGGCACCAACGTCTGCGATCTGACGATGGTGCTGCAGGCGCCCGTCCCCGAGCCTCGAAAGGAGAGACCATGAAGTTCTCGGACCCCCGGACGATCGATATCTCCGAGCTGCGGCCCGCACGGCCGCCGAACCGGGTTCTCGCCGCCGCCGCGCTGCTCGTGCTCGGCGCGCTGCTGCTCTTCAGCAGCGTCTTCACCGTGCAGCCGGAGGAGGTCGGCATCGTGCTCCGCTTCGGGGCCTTCACGCGGACCGCCAACCCCGGCCTCAACTTCAAGCTGCCGGCGCCCGTCGAGCGGGTCCTCAAGGTTCCCGTGCAGCGGCAGCTCAAGCAGGAGTTCGGCTTCGAGACCGTCGAGGCCGGTGTGCGCACGCGCTACTCGGACCGCGACCTGCAGGCGGAGTCCCTGATGCTCACCGGTGATCTCAATGTCGCGGTCGTCGAGTGGATCGCCCAGTACCGTGTCGCCGACCCCTACAAGTACCTCTTCAAGGTGCGCAACGTCAGCACGACCTTCCGCGACATCAACGAGGCGGTGATGCGGGCGGTGGTCGGCGACCGCTCGGTCGACGAGGTCATCACGGTCGGCCGCCTGCAGATCGAGGACCAGGTCAAGCTCAAGCTGCAGGAGCTCTGCGACCGTTACGAGACCGGCATCGTGGTCGACCAGATCGTGCTCCAGAACGTCAACCCGCCCGACCCGGTCAAACCCTCCTTCAACGAGGTCAACCAGGCCGAGCAGGAGCGCGAGCGCTCGATCAACGAGGCTCGCGGCGAGTACAACCGGGTCATTCCGCGCGCCCGCGGCGAGGCGGCGCAGGTCGTCGAGCAGGCCCGCGGCTACGCCATCGATCGCATCAACCGCGCCCGCGGCGACGCGGCCCTCTTCGAGGAGGTCTACGCCGCCTACCGCCGCGCCCCGGAGGTCACCCGCCGCCGCATCTTCCTCGAAACGATGGAGGCGGTCTACCCGGCGATGCAGCGCAAGATCCTGCTCGACAAGCGGCTCGAGGGCGTCCTCCCCCTGCTCCAGCTCGGCGGGGCGGAGGTGAAGCCATGAAACGGCTGCCGACGATCCTCGCGGTCCTCGGCGCGGCCCTCGTTGTCGCCTTCCTCGGCGGTGCCTTTTTCACCGTCAACGAGGCCGAGCAGGTGATCATCACCCAGTTCGGCAAGCCGGTCGGCGCGCCCATCACCACCCCGGGCCTCAAGCTCAAGCTGCCCTTCATCCAGAAGGCGAACTTCTTCGACAAGCGCTTCCTCGAGTGGGACGGCGAGCCCAACGAGGTGCCGACCAAGGACAAGCGTTTCATCTACGTCGACACCTACGCGCGGTGGCGGATCACCGACCCCCTCCTGTTCTTCCAGCGCCTGCGCGACGAACGCGGCGCCCAGTCGCGGCTCGACGACATCCTCGACGGCGAGGTCCGCAACACCATCGCCAAGCACGACCTGATCGAGGTCGTGCGCTCGACGAACCGCGAGTTCGAGGTCAGCTCCGCGATCGAGGGCGAGGGGGTCCGTGAGATCACCGTCGGCCGCTTGGAGCTCGAGAAGCAGGTGCTCGAGAACGCATCCGCCCGCACCGCGGTGCTCGGCATCGAGATCCTCGACTTCCAGCTCAAACGCACCAACTACGCCGAGGTCGACCGCCCCAAGGTCTACGAGCGGATGATCTCCGAGCGCAAGCGGATCGCCGAGGAGTACCGCTCCGAGGGCGCGGCGCGGGCCGCCCGCCTGATCGGCGACAAGGACCGCGACCTGCAGGAGATCACCTCCGAGGCCTACCGCGAGGCGCAGGAGATCAAGGGCAAGGCCGACGCGCAGGCGGCGGAGATCTACGCCGGCGCCTACAACCGCGACCCCGACTTCTACCGCTTTCTCAAGACCATGGAGGTCTACCGCACGACCATGGACGAGGAGACGATCCTGCTGCTGACGACGGATGGAGAGTTCTTGAAGTACCTGGAGAGGGACAGGTAGGACAAATTTTGAGTTCGCAATTTTGAATTTTGAATTTCCGCCCGCCCACCCTCGTCAGGGGGTGCCACGATGGGTGGATGGGCGGCATTCAAAATTAAGAACTAACAATTCATAATTCAACGATTGGAGTCAACCGTCGGTTGACTCCAATCGTTGCATCACCTTCTTCAGGTCCTCCCACACCTCACGCTTGGCGCTCGGCGTCCGCAGCAGGTAAGCGGGGTGGAAGGTGGGCAGCAGCGGCGTGCCGCGGTAGGACGACCAGCGTCCGCGCAGGGCGCCGATCGGCTTGGTCGAGCCGGTGAGCCGGCGCGCCGCCGGCTTGCCGAGGGCGACGATGACCTGCGGCCGGATGAGCTCGATCTGGCGATCGAGAAAGGGCGCGCAGGCGGCCGCCTCGTCCTCCTGGGGATCGCGGTTGCCGGGCGGGCGGCACTTGACGACGTTCGCGATGTAGACCTCGGTGCGCGCGAAGCCCATGGCGACGATCATGCGGTCGAGGAGCTGACCCGCCTGGCCGACGAAGGGTCGGCCCGTGCGATCCTCCTCGGCGCCCGGCCCCTCACCGATGAACATCACAGGGGCCCGCGGGCTGCCCTCTCCGAAGACCACGCTGCGGCGCTGCTCGGAGAGCCGGCACAGCGTGCAGGCCTGCGCCGTCCGCGCCAAGGCCTCCAGGGACGAGGCCTCGACCCTCGGTGCGGCTTCCCTCGGCGCGCCTGCGGGCAGCAGCGGCGAGTCCGCCCAACCCATGTCGTCGAGGTAGCGGCTGAGCTCGCGGGGCCTCATCACTCACCGCCGGGTATCGCGCGCGCCCCGACCGCGGCCAGGAGCTGCCGACAGAGGGCGCTCAGCCCTCCTCCTCGGCGTCGAAGTCGTCATCGAGGTCGATCTCCTCGTCGGCGTCCTCATCGTCGTCGGCGGCGAGTTCCCCGTCGGCGACCTCCCGCTTGGCGCCGCGGCTCATCCCGAGGAGCTTCTGCAGCCGCAGGAGCTCGTCATCGCGGTCCTCGTCCTCGTCCGCGATCTCCTCGACGCTGGCGGTGGGGAGCACGTCGGGAATCGCCTGCCGCAGGTCGCGCTCGTTGGCGGCCTCCATTTCGGCCCGGAACTGCTCGACCAGGGCCTGGCGGTGGGCGTCGAGCTCCTCCTGGGTGAGCACCCGCCAGTTGACCTGCCCGCCCTCGACGTCATCGCGGGCGATCAGGGTCGGCTTGGCGCGGCGGCTGTCGGTGCGCGGCTTGGCGCCCTTGATGATCTGCTCGGCGCGCTGCGACACGACGACGATGTAACGGAAGACGGAGTCGAACTCTTTCGGTAGCTGAATCATCCGGCGAATTCCTTCTCGAGTGACTGCTGGAACGCCGTGCGGATGGCGTCCAGTCTCGGTTTGATGCGGATCGACTTGTGGTGCTCGGCGACGCAGATGCCGAACAGGGCGTTCACCGCCTCCTCGAGGCGGTCGTTGATGATAGCATAATCGAACTCTCCGGCGACCTGGAACTCCCGCAGCGCCCACTGCAGGCGGCGCTGGATGGCCGGCGGTGGGTCCTGGCGGCGCTCGCGCAGCCGCGTCCTGAGCACCTCGTAGGACGGCGGGTAGACGAAGACCTTGACCACGTCCGGAATCTGGGTCTTGACCTGGTTGGCGCCCTGGACCTCGATGTCGAGAAAGACGTCCCGCCCGGCCGTGAGCTCCCGCTCGACGGCGGCGCGTGAGGTTCCGTAGTGGAAGCCCGCGTACTCCGCCCACTCCAGGAACTCGGCGCGCTGCACCATGGCCTCGAAGGCGGCCTCGTCGACGAAGTGGTAGTCCACGCCGTTGCGCTCGGCCGGCCGCGAGGGCCGGGTCGTGTGCGAGACCGAGAAGTGGCCTTCGACGCCGATCGCAGCCAGCCGGGAGATGGTCTCGCGGATCAGGGTCGTCTTGCCGCCGCCGGAGGGCGACGAGACGATGAACAGCACCCCGCGCTCCTGCCCGGCCGTCGCAGCGTCAGACACGCCCCGCATTCTACGCCATCATCCCCGGCCGGCGGCCTGTGGCCCGGCGGGGACGCGGTGTCGCCCCGGGAGATCGGGGACAGGTTCCCTGAATCCGGACGGGCCTCCCGAAATCGGCACCCGGCCGGCTCCGCAGGCAACGGAACTTTCGGCACGCAATTTGCGTCGTATTATTCAGCTATGACACTCGAGCGACCCGAGAACCCGGCCGGAGGATCGCGCCCGGGCCAGCGCCCGGGCAGTGCGGCCCGCGCGGAGGCCCCGCGGGTCGTGATCTTCGAGGGCGAGGGCCGGGTCCACGTCGAGGTCCTCGTCCTGCCGGAGGACGCGCGGCCCGGCGACCGCTTCTGCCATCTCGGCACCGACTGGCAGGTCACCGCGACGCGCACCGGCGACCGCGTCCTCATCGCGCGCCCGCTCGAGGCCTGAGCCGGGCGAGCGATGCCGCGAGGCGCGGCCTCGCGGAGGGCGACCTCAGGTCACCGGCGAGCACGACAGAACCGCGCTCCCGGAGCGCGGCTGACGCGGTCGGTGACCAGATCCCTCTGACGAACTCAGCGCTGGCTGCGGTCCGGCCTGCGGCGGTCAGGGCCGCGTTCGGGACCCCGCGTCGGTGCCTCGTGATGCGGCAGAAACTCCCTGAACTGTGTCGGTGCTGACCTCCCCCTGACGTCGCAATGATCTCCCTTCGACAGGAAGGGGACGAAGGAAATGAACACCGCTTCTCCTCGCACCGATTCGGATGCCCCCTGCCTCTGGCATCCGGCCCCTCCTCCTCTTGACGGGCTGTGGCCATTGCGGCATGCTCGCGAAAGCCCATATGACTGCGCCGGCAACCTGCGTCACAGCAGCGAGAAAGCCCGTGGGGCAGCGGCTCGTGGTGCGAATGGCACCATGTCCCCTCGCGATGAACTGATGGACCCGTTCCGCGGCGACAGCCCCGGCACCGGACGTCGCGAGCGAGCCTTCCCCACTCCTGACGACATCCTGACGCACGGAGGGATCATGAAACACCGATCGGCTCTTCTCGCTCGAGTCCTCGCAGTGGCGTTGACGCTCTCTGGCGCTGGTGTGGTTTTCGCCGGCAGCGGCGTTCTGGGAAGCGGTGGCCCGCAGGGCGTCGACCAGGATGGCTTCCGGCCGGTGCAGCGGCTGCTGGACCTCAGCGGGCTCGTCTGGATGGGCGGCGACACCTTCCTCGCGGTCCATGACGCGAAGTTCCCCGACGAACCCCAACGCGTCCGAACGAGCCTGCTTCAGGTGCCGGAGTCTCTGGGCGGCATCCAGTGGCTGCCGTTGCGCCCGCACTTTCCGGAAGAGCCGAGCAGCGACCTCGAGAGTGCCGCGCGCATCCCGGGCACGCAGAGCGTCCTGCTCCTCGAGAGCGGCGACGATGCCAGCGGCCGCGACCGCATCTATCTCGCCCGGGTCGAGCCGACCCGAATCCGCATCCTCGATGTCGTCGAGTGGTCGTCATTCACCTCCGCCTTCAATGTCGAGGGGGCCGCCGTCGCTCGAACCGGCGGCGGGTACCTCCTCATCTGGGCTGAACGCGCCGAGGGCGAACCGTCGACCGTGGTCCACTGGACGGACCTCAGCCTGGATCCGTTCGCGATCGGAGCGAGTGGCGTCACGGGCTCGGCTTCCTTCACCCTTCCCGACGAGCTGGCAGCGCTCTACAACCGCCCCCTCGTTGGGATCGACGTCGACTGCCAGGGTCGGATCTACGCCGTGACGGCCTTCGACCCCGACGCGGACTCCGGGCCGTTCCGCAGCGCGGTCCTCGTGATCGGCAGCGTCGAGAACGGTGGCGTTGAGGTGGATCCGGCGCCGACTGTCCTTGGAACCCTCGACGGGCTCAAGGTCGAGAGCGTCGCGCTCCGCGAGGACGGCGAGAGGGTCGAGATCTTCGTCGGGACCGACGACGAGTACTACGGGGGGACTCTGCGGCCGCGAGAAACTGACCGCATTCAGTTGATGTCGACATTCCCCTGCCGTGGCATCGATCTCCAGCCGACAGGTCCGGGACGAAGAGGGCCGATCACGCTTCTTCTTGCACCGGTCCCGGCGGCTCCGGCGCGGGCTCGACCAGATATCGCACCCGGTAGCGGACGGAGGCGGCCTCGCCCTCCGGGACCGGCAACAGGCTGCCGGTAGTGGCTCCGCTCTGCCACGGGCTCCAGTCCATGTCGACGTGGCTCGGGCGGCCCGGCACCGACATCCGGAAGTACTGCGTCCCCGCGTCCCCGAGCTGCACCCCGAGGGTCTTGCCGGGGTCGCTGGTGGTGAGGTAGACGGCGGCAGGCAGGACCCAGGCGCCGTCGACGCGGGAGGCCTCGGCCAGGCGGAGGGGCGCGAGGCTGCTGTGGCGCCGCCCGCTGTCGGCGGTGAGGGTGGCGTGCCACTCATGCTCGGGCACCGAGCCCGGTGCCGCAGGCTCGAGGTCGCCGGGGAGACGCACCTCGACCTCGACCATGAGCTCGCGGCCGTCAAGGGTGGGGGGAAAGTCGGCGGCCAACCAGGACAGGCCGAGCACCAGCGCGAGGATCGCGGCCGTCGCGGCGAGGGACGCGCCGAGGGCCCTGAGCGGGCCCGGGTGGGCGCCCGCGGCGACGAGCCGGGAGCTGACGACGCCGACGACGAGCCCGCCCAGCAGACCGAGCAGCGACAGGCCGACGACGAAATAGCCGGAGGCCCCCTCGCGGCTGGTGACCCGGAACCAGTCCACCAGAACGGCCGCCACCAGCCCGGTGCCGAGGCACCCGGCAACCGCCGTCACGACTCCCACCAGCAGGCTCAGCCACCAGCCCATGCTCGATGCTCCCGCCCGGCGCACCCCGTCGGGCGCCGGATTGTCCGACCCAGGTCCGATCATACCTCCGAGGTTCGAGAATGCGGCGGGCGGGCGCGATGTCCGCTCCTTCAGCAGCCGCATGAGCATGACAACCACGACCTCGTGCCCGGCGATGCACATGAAAAAACCCGCGCTCCGGGAGCGCGGGTCGTCGAACCGAGATCGCGTGCTGTCTACGTGCGCGGATGCCTGATCTGCGCCTGCGCCGCGGCGAGGCGGGCGATGGGCACCCGGTAGGGCGAGCAGCTGACGTAGTCCATGCCCACCTGGTGGCAGAACTCGACCGAGCTCGGCTCGCCGCCGTGCTCGCCGCAGATGCCGACCTTGAGCTTGCGCCGCTTCTTGCGC